>JBFGOX010000039.1:0-10892 GCA_041565015.1 Burkholderiaceae bacterium | reverse complement strand
TGCATCTGGGTTTTCTGCTGGCACTGGCGGCGGCCGCGGCGGCCTGGCTGGTAATGGCGCGCAGCGTCATCGGTTTTCAGTTGCGGGTGGCCGGACTGGCACCGCGTGCGGCGCGCTATGCCGGCTTCTCGTCGCGACGCGTGCTGTGGAGCAGTCTGCTTGCTTCGGGCGCATTGGCCGGTGTGGCCGGCGGCGCCGAGGTCGCCGGACCGATCGGGCAGCTGACATCGTCGGTGTCGCCTGGTTACGGCTTCGCGGCGATCATCGTTGCCTTTGTCGGCCGCCTGCATCCGCTCGGCATCCTCGGCGCGTCGTTCGTGATGGCGCTGATCTACATCGGCGGCGAACTGTCGCAGTCGCGGCTGGGCATGCCGTCGTCGCTGACCGGCGTCTACCAGGGCCTGCTGCTGCTGTTCCTGCTCGGCGCCGACACGCTGATCGTCAACCGGCTGCGCCTGCGCGCGCTCGCGAGGGCCTGATTGGAAACGATCGCCACGCTGATCGCGGCCAGCATCGCCGCCGGCACGCCGCTGCTGCTGGCCGCGATCGGCATCGTCGTGCACGAGCGCACGGGCGTGGTCAACCTCGGCATCGAAGGCATGATGCTGGTCGCCGCGATCGTCGCTTTCGGGGTCGCGCACGACAGCGGCAGCTACGCGCTCGCCTTCGCCGCTGGTGCGCTGGCGGGCGCGCTGCTGGCCGCGGTGTTCGCTTTCTTTGCGCTGGCACTGCATGCGAACCAGTACGCAACCGGCCTGGCGATCGCCCTGTTCGGCGCCGGTGCGTCGGCCTTCATCGGCCTGCCGTATTCCGGGCAAAGCCTGCCGGCGCGAGGCGCCGACGGAATTGCACTGCTGCGCGATCTGCCTTTTTTCGGGCCCGTGCTCTTCGGCCATCACCTGCTCGTCTACCTGTCGCTGCTGCTGGCGGCGGCGGTGGCGTGGATGCTGTTTCGCAGTCGCGTCGGGCTGGTGCTGCGCGCGGTCGGCGAGTCGCCGCATTCGGCGCATGCGCTCGGCATTCCGGTGCGCAGCGTACGGCTGGCGGCGCTGCTGTTCAGCGGCGGTTGCGCGGGACTGGCCGGCGCGTACCTGTCGACTGTGTACACGCCGTTGTGGGCGGAGAACATGACGGCAGGGCGCGGCTGGATTGCGCTGGCACTGGTCGTCTTCGCCACCTGGCGGCCGGCGCGGGTGCTGGTCGGCGCCTACCTGTTCGGCGGCGTGACGATGCTGCAGCTCTATCTGCAGGGTCTCGGCGTGCAGGCGCCGTCGCAGCTGATGTCGATGGCGCCTTACCTGGCCACGATCGTTGTGTTGGCGCTGATCTCGCGCAATCCGCGCTGGATCCGCCTGAACATGCCGGCCTCGCTGGGCAAGCCGTTCAATCCGAACGCGTAGCCGATATTGCGCCAGTGTGCCGCTGTCGCGTGCCGCGACCGCTCGCGTAGACTCGACCGCTTTCGCGGAGGCCGCAGATGCACATGTTGCGCTGGACGACGATCGCTGCGCTGTCGGTGATGGCGATCGCCTGTGGCCGGCAGGAGGCGCCGCCTCCGAAAGCGGAGGTCAAGGCCGAGCTGAAGGCCGAGGCGCCGAAGAAGGCTGCGGCGCTGAAAGTCGGCTTCGTCTACGTCAGCCCGATCGGCGACGCCGGCTGGACCACGCAGCACAACCGCGGCCGCGAGCAGATGCAGCAGGCGCTGGGCGAAAAGGTGACGACGACCTTCGTCGAGAAGGTGCCGGAGGGCGCCGATGCCGAGCGCGTGATCCGCGACCTTGCCGCGCAGGGGCACAAGCTGATCTTCACGACATCGTTCGGCTTCATGAATCCGACGATCAAGGTGGCCGAGGAATTCGCCGACGTCAAGTTCGAGCACGCTACCGGCTACAAGACGGCGCCTAACGTGGGCACGTACAACATCCGCTTCTACGAGGGCCGCTACCTGGCCGGCATCGTCGCCGGCCGGATGACGAAGACCCACACGCTCGGCTACGTGGCTGCCTTTCCGATTCCGGAGGTCCTGCAGGGAATCAACGCCTTCACGCTCGGCGCGCGCAGCGTGAACCCGAAGGTGCAGGTCCGCGTGATCTGGGTCAACTCGTGGTACGACCCCGGCAAGGAGCGCGACGCCGCCAATGCGCTGATGGGGCAGGGCGCCGACGTCGTCACCCACCACACCGATTCGAGCGCCGTCGTGGCCGCCGCCGAGGAAAAGGGGCGGATGGCAATCGCCTATCACTCGGACATGTCGCGCTTCGGCCCGAAGGCGCAACTGGCCGCGGTCACGCACCATTGGGGCGAGTACTACACGAAGGTCGCGCAGAGCGTGCTCGACGGCAGCTGGAAGCCGGGCAACCTGTGGGGCGGCATGGGCGACGGCATGATCAAGATCGAGGCCTTCAACGCCGCGTTGCCGAAGGAACTCGTCGAGACCGTGACCGCAAAGGCAGCCGCGATCGCCGCCGGCCAGCTGCATCCGTTCACCGGCCCGATCGCCAGCAATGACGGCCGCGCGATCGCCGCCAAGGACACGATTCTGACCGACGAGCAGCTGGGCAAGATGGACTTCTACGTCGACGGCGTCGTCGGCAAGGTCCCGGCATCCGGCAATTAAGTCGCCGGAAACCGGTTCAACGGGCGCCCGCGTCCCCGCTTTCTCACAACGAGTTCAGCCTCGATGGCCCGCACCGCGATCCGCGCCCGCCTGCTCGATTTCACCGGCGACCCGACGTTCTCGGCCTCGGCGGCCCGGCTGATCGACGACGGCCTGTTGATGATCGAAGACGGGCGCATCGTCGCCCGCGGCGAGTACGGTGCGCTGTCGCGCGCACTGGGCCCGCAGGAGTCGGTCGTCGACTTTTCGGGCTGCCTGCTGATGCCCGGCTTCATCGATGCGCACACGCACTTTGCGCAGCTCGACGTGGTCGGCCTGCCGGGCATGGACCTGCTCGACTGGCTGACGCAGCAGACCTATCCGGCGGAAGCGCGCTTCGCCGATGCGGCGGTGTGCCGCGAAGCCGCCTGCTTTTTCCTCGACGAGCTGGCCCGGCAGGGCACCACCAGTGCCTGCGTGCTGGGAACCGTTCATCCGCAGTCGGTCGAGGCGCTGTTCAGCGAAGCGCAGATGCGCGGCGTGCGCCTCGTCGCCGGCAAGTGCCTGATGGACCGCAACTGCCCCGAGGCGTTGCGCGACAGTGCCGATCGCGGCCTGCAGGAGAGCCTCGATCTGGCATCGCGCTGGCACGGCAGGGGCAGGCTCAGCTACGCGATCACGCCGCGCTTTGCGGCCAGCTCGACGCCGCGCCAGTTGCAACTCGCCGGCGAACTGGCGCGTGCGCGGCCGGATCTCTACGTGCAGAGCCACGTCGCGGAGAGCGAAGACGAAGTGCGCTGGATCCGCGAGCTGTACCCGCAGGCGCGCAGCTACCTCGATGTGTACGACAGCGTCGGCCTGCTGCGCGAGCTCGCGATCTATGCGCACTGCATCTGGCTCGACGCCACCGATCGTCGACGTTTTGCGCAGTCGCAGGCGGCTGCGGCCATCTGTCCCGGCTCGAACCAGTTCCTGGGCAGCGGCAGCTTCGATTTCCGTGCCGCCGTGCAGGCGGGCATGCGCCTGTCGCTGGGTACCGACGTCGGCGGCGGACCGTCGCTGTCGATGCTGGCGACGATGCGTGCCGCGTACGTGGCCGCGCGCAGCAGGGCGGCGACGCTGCGCGCGGCACAGCTGTTCTACTGGGCCACGCGTGGTGCCGCCGATGCCCTCGGCTGGAGCGGCAAGGTGGGCACGCTGGAGCCCGGCGCGGAGGCGGATCTGGTCGTGCTCGACCCGACGGCGACACCGATGCTGGCCCGTCGCAGCGCGACGGCGAACTCGACCGAGGCGCTGCTGTTTGCGCTATTGGTTCTCGGCGACGAACGCGCGGTCAGGGAAACTTATGTCGCCGGCCGGGCGTCCAAGGGCGGGCGAGTGATCCTGCCGGCCGCGGCGCCGGTGAGACTGGACAATGCGCGCACGCAGGAAATCAGTCGCCGCTTCATGGGCCGAATGCAGAAGGCGCCGGGAGCCGACGGGCGCGATGAACAGTCGTAGCGTCGGCGCCGGCCGGAAACTCGGAATCTAGGTCGATGCCGTTGTTCGATTTGCTGAAGCAGGCCGCGCGCATGGCATTGCGTGACTGGCGCGCCGGCGAACTGCGGCTGCTGGCAGCGGCACTCGTCATCGCGGTGGCAGCGGTCACGAGTGTCGGCTTTCTGGTCGACCGCATCCGCATTGGGCTGGAGCGCGATGCCACGCAACTGCTCGGTGCCGACGTCGTGCTCGGTTCCGACCGGCCTATCGCCGGCGAGCGCCAGCAAGCCCTCGACGCCGGCCTGCGCGTTGCCGAGACGGTGACTTTCCCCAGCATGGTCATCAGCGAAACCGATGCCGATGCCAATTCGCTGGCGGCGGTCAAGGCGGTATCGACTAGCTATCCGCTGCGCGGCCGCGTGCGGGTGGCTGCCGAGCGCGACGGCACGGATGCGCCTGCGCAGGGCGTGCCGCAGCCGGGAACGGTGTGGGTGGATCCGCAGCTGCTGAACAGCCTGCGCATTGCAGTCGGCGGCCGCCTGCGGCTGGGCGAAACGACCTTCATCGTCGATCGCATCATCACGGTCGAGCCCGATCGCGGTGCGCAGTTCATCAACTTCGCGCCGCGCGTGATGCTCAACCTGGCCGATCTGCCGGCCACCCAGCTGATCCAGCCGGGCGCACGCGTCACCTACCGGCTGCTCGCGGCCGGAGATCCTGCGGTGGTGCGCAGCTTTGCGAACGCGTTGCGCCGCGGACTCGACCGCGGCCAGCAGATCGAAACACTCGAAGGCGGCCGGCCTGAGATGCAGCGCACGCTGGAGCGCGCGGAGCGCTTCCTGGCGCTGGTGGCACTGCTGGCGGCGATGATCGCCGCCGTGGCGGTGGCGGTGGCCAGTCGCCGGTTTTCGCTGCGTCATCTCGATTCGTGCGCAGTGATGCGCTGCCTGGGCCTGGCGCAGCGCGACATCTTCCGGCTGTTCGCGCTCGAGTTCATCTACGTCGGCCTGCTGGCTTGCGCAGGGGGCATGCTGGGCGGTTTCGTCTTTCACTTCGCGCTGATCAAGGCGCTCGGATCGCTGCTGACCACCGCGCTGCCGATGCCGTCGCTGGCGCCCGCCGTGCAGGCGGGTGCGACCGGGCTGGTGCTCCTGCTCGGCTTTTCGCTGCCGCCGCTGGCACAGCTGCGCGCGGTGCCGCCGTTGCGCGTGCTGCGCAAGGACGTCGGGCCACCGTCTTCGCGCGCATTGACCGGGTACTTCTTCGGACTCGGTGGCTTCCTGATGCTGGTGATGTGGACGGCGGGCGACCTGAAGATCGGCGGCCTGACGGCCGGCGGCTTCGCGCTTGGCGTACTGCTGTTCGGCGTCTGCGCGTGGCTGGTGCTGCGGCTGCTGGCACCGCTGCGTTCGATCACCAAACTGGGCGTGTCGTGGCGTTTCGCGGTGGCCGCCGTGCAGCGGCGGCCGGCAGCGGCGATCGTGCAGTTGATCGCGCTGGCGGTCGGCATCATGGCGCTGCTGCTGCTGACCGTCGTGCGCACCGATCTGGTCAGTGCCTGGCGGGCCGCGGCGCCGCCGGATGCGCCGAACCGTTTCGTCATCAACATCCAGCCCGATCAGACGCAACGCGTGGCGCAGCGGCTGCGCGAGGCGGGCATCGGCGACGCGCCGCTGCATCCGATGGTCCGCGGCCGGCTGATCGAGGTAAACGGCAAGGCGATCGGTCCCGAAAACTTCACCAGCGAACGCGCGCAGCGGCTGGTCGACCGCGAGTTCAACCTCACGTATTCGGATCTGGCGCCCGAGCACAATCCGATCGTTGCCGGCCGCTGGTTCGCGCCGGAGGCGGCGGAACTGTCGATCGAGCAGGGCATCGCGCAGCGGCTCGGCATCGAACTGGGCGACGTTCTGACCTTCGATGTCGCCGGCACGCGCATCGAGGCGCGCGCCAGCAGCCTGCGCAAGGTGAACTGGGATTCGCTGCGCGCCAACTTCTTCGTCATCATGCCGAGCCGACTGCTCGCGAAGCAGCCGACCAGTTTCATCACCGCCTTTCATCTGCCGGCAGGAAAGGGCGCACTGGCCACCGAACTGGTCGGCGAGATGCCGAACCTCACGGTGCTCGACATGACGGCGATCTTCCGCCAGGTGCAGGCCGTGCTCGACCAGGTGATCGCGGCCATCGAGTTCCTGTTCCTGTTCACGCTCGCCGCCGGCGTGCTGGTGCTGTATGCGGCGCTGGCGGCGACGTTCGACGAACGCGTGCGCGAGGCCGGTCTGCTGCGCGCGCTCGGCGCCTCGCGCGAACAGCTGTCGCGCGCGCAGATGGCGGAGATGATCTGCTTGGGCGCGCTGGCCGGCTTGCTCGCGGCCGGGGCGGCGTCCGCCGTCGGCTGGGCGCTGGCGAAGTTCGCCTTCGAGTTCGAGTACACGGTCGCGGCGTGGGTGTTCGTGCTCGGCATCGGCGGCGGCGTGGCCTGCGCACTGGCCGGAGGCTGGCTCGGCTTGCGCAATGTGCTGAAATCGCCGCCGCTGGCCACGCTGCGCGAGGCATGAGCAACGTTCCCAGTCCCACCGAAGGCGCGACTGCGGCGGAACAGACGCCGTATGCGCGGCTTGGCGGCGATGCGGTCGTACGCGCGCTGGTCGATCGTTTCTACGACCTGATGGACCTCGAGCCGCAGTACGCGGCGATCCGCGGCCTGCACGCCGCCGACCTCGGGCTCGCGCGCGACAAGCTGTACCTTTTCCTGTCCGGCTGGCTCGGCGGACCGAGCCTGTACATCGAGCGCTTCGGCCATCCGATGCTGCGTGCCCGGCATCTGCCCTTCGCGATCGGCACGCGCGAGCGCGACCAGTGGCTGGCCTGCATGAATCAGGCGATGGTCGAGCAGGGCGTCGATGAAGATCTGCGCCAGCGGCTGCTGCAGGCGTTTTTCCAGACCGCCGACTGGATGCGCAATCGCGCCGGCTGAACCGGGGGCTCAGGTCAGAGCGATTCGCGCGTCACGTGCAGCGACTCGTCGACGGCGAACAGCGTGCCGTCGGCGGCCTCGACCCAGTCCTCGTCGGTGGTGATCGGTTCGGAGGCGAAGGCCACCGCGCGGTAATCGGCTTGCACGGGTTCAGCGACGTGCAGCGCGCCACCGCAGACCTGGCACGGATGCACGTATTCGCGCTGCACCGACCACAGCGTGCGTCCAAGCCGCTGCACGACCGAACGCCGGCCGTCGGTGAGCACGCAGTTCAGCGCCATCTCAGCCTTGGCGTCCGCTTCGCGCGACCACGCCCTTACGTCGGTGACGGCCCGCCGCACCGCCGCGACCAGCGGCTGCTCGGGCTGGCGCTGCAGGCACGACAGAATGTAGTGAAAGACGTGCTCGCTGTCGGTATCGCCGCGCGGCCGGGCGCGGATCTCGGGACTCATGCCGGCCAGCAGCCGCGGTTTGATCAGCGCGAAGGCGCCGAGCGTGCCGTTGTGCGCAAACAGCCACTCGTCTAGCTGAAACGGATGCGTGTTGTCGATGCGCAGCTGGCCGACCGTCGCGTGCCGCACATGGGCCACCGCGTTGGTCGTGAAAGCCTTGGCCGAGGCCCAGCGGAACGCGTCGCCCGCCGATGCCGCCGACGGCTGGCGAGCCAGGAACGGCGCGTGCTGTTCGTAGTGGCCTAGACCCCAGCCGTCGCCGTGCACCTGTCCTGTCGCGTCGCCGAGGCTTTGCCGCAGCAGCGAGTTCTGCGCCTCGATCAACTCGCATTCGACCTTGCGCCGCTGGCTCGAACGGAATCCGTAAAGCCTGCACATCGGAGTCTCCTGGCGCCCGCTGCCTGCGGGCGCTTCGTTGGCGGTCTTGCTGCCTTGGTCGGCGCGATGGCTCGCCGATTACAGCGGCCGGAGCGCCGCGGATCGTCGGCCCGACCACCGGGCATCGAAAGGCAGCTCACTGGATGATGCGCTGCACCGCCCACGCCAGCAGCGTGAAGGTCACGAACGCAAACACCGTTGAAGCAACGACGATGCGCGCGATCCGTCCGTTATCGGCGCCGAATCGTTCGGCCAGCAAGGACACCGAACTCGCCGACGGCAGCGCCGCCGCCAGCACCAGCACCGACAGTACGAAGGGCGACAGTGGCGCGCCGAGGACGATCGCCGCGCTGCCCACGGCCAGCACCAGCAGCGGATGCACGAGTAGCTTCAGCGCCGCGACCGGCAGGAACAGCGCTGGCGGTGTGCGTGTGTGCACGTGCGCGCCGGCACGCCAGAGCACCGTGCCGATGGTGAACAGCGCCACCGGCGTGGCGGCATCGGCAAGCATCTTCACCACCGTATCGAGCGGTCCTGGCAGCGCGATCTGCGCCATCGAAGCGATCATGCCGAGCACGATCGCCCACGGCAGCGGATTGCTCAGCGCGCCGCGCAGCGCACGCAGAACGTCGGCGCCGAGGCTCGCGCCGCTGCGCTCATGCGTCTGCGCCAGCGCGATGCACAGCGAGCTGGTGAACAGCAGATCGACGAGCACCGTCGTGAGCACGGGGCCGGCCGCCGTCGGGCCGAACAGCGCCGCCAGCATCGGCACACCCATGAAGCCGGTGTTCGGAAATGCGGCGGTCAAGGCGCCGAACGCGGCGTCCTTCAGGTGCACGCGCGCCGAGCGCGTCAGGGCGATGGTGCCGAAGACCATGACCGTCGCCGACACGAGGTAAACGGCGATGACGGCCGGGTTGGCCAATTGCCGAACCGGCAGCGACGCACCGAAGCGAAACAACAGGCACGGCAGGGCAAAGAACAGCACAAAGCCGTTCAGCCCCGGAATCGCCGATTCCGGGAGGAATTTCGCGCGGGCGGCCAGGTAACCGCACAGCACCAACGCGAAGAACGGAACGGTGACCGACAGGATTGACTGCATGAGCGGGCAGTATCGCAGCCAGATTCGCTTTGCCGCCACGCTCGCACGCGAGCAGCAAGGGGCGCGGAGGGCGACCGACACGCGGGCGGCTTGGTCGCGCGCATGGACGGCGGCGCGCCAGGAACAGGCGCCATCCCGGACCATGGGTGCAACAGTGAAGCCTACGCGTGAGCGAGTTCCCGGAGACGCGCTTTCGGCGTGTCGCGGGCTATCAGGACGAGGGCGTCCTGCACCGCCGCACCAGGCGTCCAATCCAGCGCCGCCGGCGCATAGAAAACGTGTCGGACGCCCTGAATCGCGTAGAAACGCGCGGCTGCCTCGTCCTCGCCGTTCCAGTACAGACGAATGATTCCCTTGGCTCGCAGAAGCCGGTCGCCGAGTTCACGCCGGAGGCGGTCAGCCCACGCGAAGTACTGCTCCATTGAAAGCGGGCGCGAAAGGCGAACCACGCAGCTCTCGAAGCCATGCTTCGCGATGTGATCACCTTCGTGCTGATGCGCTTCGTGATCATGTTCGGACACCTGTATGGCGTCGTCCGCCGAAACGGGACTGCGCGCCGGCGCATTGGTCTTTGCCATGTCACGCGGTTCCAGCAGCTCCAGCAGGGCCCGTTGCGCGGCGTCGCCGTGCACCATCGAAAGCGCGCGCGCGTGCGGATTCAACATCAGCGCAGCTTTCCGCGCCTCGCCCATCGTCAACGGGTCGGCCAGATCCGCTTTCGTGAACGCGAGCGTGTCTGCCATTGCAACCTGAAGGCGCGCCTCTTCGAACTGTCCAAGAGTCTGCGAGCCCTGCTCGGCGTCGACCGTCGTCATGATGCCGGCCAACCGGAAGCGACGCGCGATGGTGCTGTTTGCGGCGATGGCATTGGCGATTGGCGCCGGGTCCGCCAGTCCGGTCGTCTCGACGACGACACGCGTGAATGGCGTGATTTCGCCGCGCACACGCTGGTAGTACAGCGATTCGAGCGTCGTCTCGATGGAATCGTTCAGCGTGCAGCACAAGCAGCCGGAGTCGAGCAGAACAGCTGATTCTTCGCTTCCCCGTGTCACCAGGGCGCGATCAAGGCCGATCTCGCCAAACTCGTTGACGATGAAAGCGGTCCCGGCAAGTCCGGTGTACTGAACGAAACGCGCCAGCAGCGTGGTCTTGCCGCTGCCGAGAAACCCAGTGACGATCGCAACCGGTGTCCGTTCGTCAATGGCTCGGCTCATGCGCGCTCCGCGTCAGGGAAGACCGGCTCGGTTCAGGATGGCGCCGCGAACGGAGGGCGCACGGGCAGATCGCGCAAGTAGCCTTCGACTTCCCGGCTCGGGATCACGTCGGCGTACTTGCAGTTCAAATCGAACAGATTGACCGCGTGGCTGGCCTGGAAGCGGTCGAAGGCACACTCTTCCGGGATCACGACCTTGAAGTTGTAGGAATAAGCATCGACCGCGGTCGCGCGCAGGCAGCCCGAGGTCGCGCAGCCGGTCAGGATCAGCGTGTCGACATCGAGGAAATTCAGATGACTCATGAAGATCGTGCCGAAGAAGCATGACGGCTTGCGCTTGGCGATGCGAATATCCTGCGGCCGCGGAGCCAGCGGTGCCACGGTCTGCGTCGCATGCGTGCCTTCGATCACGGTTTTCTCGCCACCGCGGAAGTTCTTGCCGACCTGCACGCCACTGTCGAGCAGGTCGGCGCGGCGTGCGCTTTCCGTGTAGAAGATCGGCAGGTTCTTCTCGCGTGCCAGATGCAGCAGCGGCTCGATGCGGCGCACCGCCTCCCAGGCCTCGCGGCCGCAGTGGGTGCGGTATTTCTTGAGACCCTCGAGAATGTCCTGCGGCTCGTCGCCGCAGAAGTTGTACTGCACGTCGATGATGAACAGCGCCGGCCGCGTGCCGAAACCGCCGCGCTTGCCATAAC
>JBFGOX010000038.1:0-11022 GCA_041565015.1 Burkholderiaceae bacterium | reverse complement strand
GCGCGTCCGGCGTCATCGTGTCCTCATCGTGTCCTGCCTGGAAGCAATGAGTTTCCGTCGGCGGTGATTATCAGTGCGAACGCTCAGCCATAGATTTCAGCCATGCCAACACGCACAGTGCAAGGAGCTTCGCCATGGAATCGATCGAAACCGTCTTTGTCACCGGCGCCACCGGCTATATCAGCCGCAACGTGGCGCGGGCGTTCCGCCGCGCCGGCTATCGCGTGCTCGGCCTGACGCGCAACGCCGGCAAGGCCGCGGGCCTGGCCGCGGAGGAAATCGTGCCGGTGGTCGGCACGCTGCAGGCGCCGCCGTCGTGGCGCGCCGCCGCCGCCTCGGCCGCGGTGCTGGTGCACGCGGCGGTCGACTACAACACCGACACCATGGCGCTCGACCGCGCAACCGTCGAGACGCTGATCGACATCGCGGCCGCGCGCAATACGACGCTGATCTACACCAGCGGCGCTTGGGTGCACGGCGACACCGGCGGCCGCGTCGCCGACGACACCACACCGCTGGCGCCGATCGAACTGGTGGCCGCGCGGGCGGCGACCGAGCAACTCGTTCTTCGTGCAACTGCGCTGCGCGGCATCGTGCTCCGGCCGGCGATCGTCTACGGCCGCCACGGCGGATTGACGGCGTCGTTCTTCGCCGAGCAGCCGCTGGTCGGCGACGGCAACAACCGCTGGCCGCTGGTGCATGTCGACGACCTGGCCGAGGCGTACGTTCGCGCGGCCGAGCACGGTGAAGCGGGCACCGCGTACATCGTCGCCGACCGTTCGCGTTGCACCGTGCGCGAGCTGGTCGATGCGGCGCGCCGCGCCGCCGGGCTCGACGGCCCGCCGTGCTGGCTGCCACTCGACGAAGCACGCAGGACCTTCGGCGCGTTCGCCGAGGCGCTGGCGCTCGACCAGCAGGCGAGCGCCGCGCGCGCCGAGCGAGAGTTGGACTGGCGTGCCCGGCACGCCGGATTCATCGCCGAAGCGGCGATCTACGCCGCCGCCAACCGGAGGGCCACAGCATGAACGCGCCAGACCGCTCCCAAGCGCTCTTTCCGCTGCGCGCAGCGCGCAGGGATAGTGACGTGAACGCGCCGGCCGCGCGCACGATCACCGGCCGGCTGTCCGGCCGCACGATCGCGCTGCCCGAGGTGAACGCGGCGCCGATGCCGGCGCTGGCCGCCCCCGGCGTGATCGTCAACGGCGAACCCGCCGCGAACTTCGGCACCATCGATCCGGCGCGCGGTTATCCCGACGCGCGCAGCTTCCGGCGCAAGTTCGGGCTGATCGTGCCGGCGACCAATACCAGCATGGAATACGACCTGTGGCGCATCGTCTTCGCCAATCCGCAGCGGCTCGCCGGCGTCGGCCTGCATACAACAACGGTGGCGACACCGAGCCCGAAACTGGCGACTGCTGAAGATCGGGCGAACTACCGGCGCCAGTTCCTCGGCGGGCTGCAGGCCGCCGCCGATGCGGCGATGCTGGCGCAGCCGGAGACCATGATCCTGGGCATGAGCCTCGAGCACATCGTCGCCGGCCTCGATGAAGTGCGGGCGCCGGTGACGGAGATGGAGAAGCACACTGGGCTGGCGTGGGCGGCGTGGCACGACGCCATCGACGCGGCGCTGCGCGCTTTCGGCGCCCGAAGGATCGGCCTGCTGACGCCGTTCGACCGCCACGGCAATGCCTCGGCAACGCACCTGTTCGAGGACCTCGGCTATGAGGTCGTCGCCAGCGTCGGCTTTGCCTGCGCCCATGCGCTGCATATCGCGCACGTGCCGGACTGGGCCAAGGAAAAGGCGATCGTCGAGCTGCTCGCCACCGGCGCCAACCGGCTCGACGCCGTGGTCCAGTGCGGCACCAACATGAGCCTCGCCGACGTGGCCGAGCGGCTCGAACCGATGCTCGGCCTGCCGATTCTCGCCATCAACCCGGTGACGTTCTGGTACGCGCTGCGCGAGAACGGCTTCGACGGGCCGCTGCAGGGCGGCGGCAGGCTGCTGCGCGAGTTCTGACGGCGGGTCGCGGTCGGCGGCGTTACTGACGGGTGGGCGCGTTCTTGCTCAACTGAGCGGCGTGTTCTGAATGCAGCCCGATCAAACCACCAGCCCAACCGCCCAGCGCGCGAAGCTCTGCCAGGCCCCTGTGGATGCGAGCGGCAGGCGCAGCAGCATCACCGCCACCAGCGCCAGCCCTCCCCACAACGTCACCGCGTGCAGGCGGCCACGCGTCGCCAGATCCCAGGCGGCGATCGGCACCAGGAAAAGACAGGTCACCAGTTCCCACATGCCGAGGCCCGGAATCGGCGACGGCATCACCATCGCTGCCAGCGGCCAGCGCGCCACCGCCGCCTCGATCATGCTGATGCTGGCGAGCAGCATGTAGCGCTTGTGGCTCTGAGGGTCAAAGCGGCGGGCGATTGCCAGCGCGACGAAGGACGCAAACAGCGTGATGCTGGCCAGCGGCACGACGAGGAACTGCAGCGGCGGCAGCGGCACACTCATGAATCCGCTCGGCCGCCCGGCAGCGATCAGCCCGCCGACGATCCCAAGCACGACCACGATCGCCGCGAGCCCGACGCCGTACTGCCCCAGCTGCCGGTGCCGCCGCACGTTGCCGGTCGAGACGAGCGTTGCCTGGACGATCAGCAGCAAGAACCACGCCGCGGCCGCCAGCCCGTGAAAGAAGAAGAAACTCTCGGGAGGCGCGAATTCACGCGCCTCGGGAAACCATGGTTTGAAGAAGAAGGTGCGGCCGAAGCCGAGCACCACCGCAACCAGGAACACCACCGACATTGCGGCGAAGAAGCGACGCTCCGCGGTCGAACCGGCGCCGATGCTGCCAACGCTCGCCATCTGGTTTCTCCCCCTTCCGGTTGCGCGCGCCGGCGATCAGCGTCCCGTGAAACACGTTCAGCCTCTTGCCGGGATGCCCCCGAACCGACAGGCGCAAGACTGCCCGAAAAGACTGCGCACACCAACTGGCATCGCACAACGGCGCGCGCTTCGCCGTTCAGCTCGCAGGCGAGTCCAGTGGCTCGACAGCCTTGCGCAACACGGTGCGGCGTCGGCACGCGAACCCTGATCTCACCACTTGCACAATCGACGAGCCGGCGTTTCAGTATCAGAACCGAATTGTCAGTACCGACATGGCCTCCTGAGCCATTTCTCCAGGACGGATTGATCCGCGATGCCCAGCACGGCGGATCTGGTGATCTGGCCTACCGCTTCTGATTGAACGGGTACCGCTGACAGACAACCCCGCATCCGGGTCGTCGGCGCGATTCCTGGCGGCTTCGCATTTATGTTCGCCAACCGCTGCATCGCGCTCACGCGAGACACGCGGCTGACCGATCCATCGCCGAGCAGCGCCCGCTACGACCCGTTCGCCGCTGCCCGGCGTCAACGCGACGCTGCGTTGACGCCGAACACGCGCTGGCCGGCGGCCTGGATCTGCGCTTCCTGCGCCGGTGTGGCCTGCACCGAGCCCTCCTCGCCGAAGTGCAGCAGCCCGAGGCGCGCGGCTTCGCGCGTTTCAGCCGTGACCGCGGCGCGAGCGTGCGAGACCCGCGGTCCGCTCGCTGGTGCCGTCAGCAGCGTTTCGCCCCTCGAGAGGCCGATGGCCGCCGAGGTGCCGTGTTGCGTCTCGCGGATGACCTTGGAAACGAAACCATGGGGGACGAGATCGACATCAACGGCCAGGGCCGGTGCGCTGACGGCCAGGGTCGCCACAAGAAGAATGACGCGTTTCATCGAAGCTCCTTTCATACGGTTTGAGGGTCCGCCGGCGGCGGCCCCAGGCCGCTGTCGGCGGTCAGTCGCAGTGTCGGGCGCCGCGGTTGCGCGACGATTACGAACCCGGGCGCGCCAGTTGCATCGGCAATGGCGCTGTTGTCGCGCCTCAAACAGGGCCGATCGGCGACGCGCACAATCGCTGCCGACACACCGGACAAAGGAGAAAGCAATGGTCCTGCTCGAATTCTCGATGTCGCCGATGACCAAGGGCGAAAGCGTCAGCCCCTACGTGGCCCGCTCGCTCGATATCGTCGACCAGAGCGGCCTGCCGTACCAGTTGACGCCGATGGGCACGATCATCGAAGGCGAATGGCACGAGGTGATGGCGGTGGTCACCGCCTGCTTTGAGCGGATGCGCCAGGACTGCGACCGCGTCGGCACGCAGATCCGCATCGACTACCGCGCCGGCCCGGGCGGGCGGCTCAAGTCGAAGGTGAAGTCGGTCGAAGAGAAGCTCGGTCGCAAGCTCGCGACCTGAGCGCTCGAAGGCACTCTGGCGAGCCGGCGCAACGCTTCGTCGCCGATCTGGCGCAACGCGCCCGGTCGCCGGCGCAAACACCGGTCGACCCGCTGCGGCGCGCATCGGCATCGGGCCAAGCGGCGCGAGGTGCGTCGCCCGCCCGGATGTGTATCGACGGGTCCGGTTGCGGCCTGACCGTCCGCTTACGAACGAGGGCTGCGGTCAGTCCTGATCGTCGTCGGCGATGCTCGTGTATTCCTTCTTCGGCCCGCCGAAAGCGTCGAGGATGCGGCGGTGCCGCCGCAGGCCGAATTCATCGTCGCGCGTTTCGTAGGCGCGCAGCCATTCGATCAGCGGCGCGAGTCTTGCCTGCTGCGCCTGCGCGTCGGGAAACTTGTCGGGTTCCCAGGGCCGGCGCCGGCAATGCGCGACGCATGCTTCGACCCCTGGACTCAAGAAGCGCAGTTCGGTGCAGAACGGCAGCGCGGCCTCGACGAGATCGCCGTAGCAGCCCTCGATGATCCACTGGTCGTGGCTGTCGATGAACTCGCGCAGCGCGGCCAGGCTTTGCGGCAGCGGCAGCCGTTCGGCGCCGCTGCCCCAGGCGATGCTGTCCAGCGACAGGCGCGCGATGCGGCTGCCGCCGCTCAGCCGCGCCGCCATCGTGCTCTTGCCGGCGCCGGCGTTTCCCAGCAGGACGATCCTCATCGGCCACGGCCTTCATGGATGGATCACGCCGGCGATTCTTCGCCTACTGCGCCTTCACCGCCACCGCCGCGCCCGGCGGCAGCGGCTCGGGCACGCGGTTGCTGATCGCCGGGATCGACTGCAGGTAGGTGTAGATCGCCTCCAGATCGGCGTCGGTGAAATTCTTGTACATCGGGATCGGCATCGGCGGCAGGATCTCGCGGCCGCGCCCCATATGGCGGCCGGTGCGGATCGTCTCGACAAAGTTGCGCAGCGTCCATTTGCCCAGCCCCGTCTCGCGATCGGGCGTCAGGTTGGCGGTGAAGCTCACGCCCCACGGGCCGGCCCACGCCGGGTTGGTCGCCACGGCGCTGACAATCCAGGGCCCTTCCGGCTTGGGCGCCGGCGGCAGCTTGAAGTCCTGCGGGTGGCCCGACAGCATGCGGCTCATGTCGGGCTCGGCGCCGTTCGGTCCTTCCTTCCACGGCGTGTGGCAGTCGTTGCAGCCGGAGACGGTGACGATGTACTGGCCCTTGGCGATCTTGTCGGCAGTCGTCATCTCGCCCTTGCTGTGCTGGACCTGCGCGGCGGCGGGCGCGGCGCTCAGGGCGAGCACGGCATGCACCGCGGCCGCGACGACGGCGAGGCGAAGGGGTTTGCGTGACAGCGTTCGTTTCATCTTGTGGGCTCCTTGCGTGGGTGAAGAAGGTCGTGATGGATCCAGCGCTCGATCAACGCGACGCCTTCGGCATCGGCCACCCGAACGCCGAGCGGCGGCATCCGCGCGAGCGGATTGTTGGAAACCATGCGTTCGGCGAGCACGCTCGCCTCCTTGGCTCCGGGCACGACGCGCTTCGTCGCGGCCTCGGTGCCGTGCGCGCGATAGCGGCTGACGTGGCCGACCAGCGATTCGATGGTGCGCGCCGCGCTTTTCGCCGAGTCGGCCACCCGCTGCTGCAGGGCCAGGTCGAGATTGGCCAGCGGACCACTGTCGTTGTGACAGTGGCCGCAGTTGCCGTGCAGGTAGCCGAGCGCGGCGCGCGCGGTCTGCGTCGGCGCCTCGATGCGCGGCGGATTCTTCAGCAACGCCGCCGGCAGCTTGCGCAGCAATCCTCGTTCGACCAGCACGTGCAGGTCAGCATGGCCGGAAAGCGCGGCTTCGGCGTGCGGCGCCAGCGGATCGCGATCGGGCGACAGTTGCAGGGCACCGACGCCGAGCACCGGCACTGCCGCGCCCTCGTGGCAGGCCAGGCAGTCGTTGCGCGACGGGATTGCGTAGCGGCCACCGGGCGCGCCGCTGGCTGGCACGGCCGCAATGCCGCGCGCCGGCGCCAGCACTGCGTCGGTGCCCTGCTCGTTCCACACGTAGGCGGCGAAGCGCCACGAGCCGTCGGCGAGCCGCTCGATGTAGCGCGTCTCCACCGGCCGGACGTAGCCGAACTCCTTCCACAGCTTGGTGCCGATCGGGAATTCCCAGGCGTCCGGATCGCTGGCGTCGATCGCCGTGCCGGGCGGCAGGTACAGCCAGCGGCGCTTGGTCGTGCCGTCCGACCACAGCGGGTACTGCGGCGCGAAGGCGATGTTGCGTGCGTCGATCTTCTGCGTCGTGCCGTTCGCGTACAGCCCGGTGTCGCGCAAGTGCTGCGGCAGTGGCGCGATCTGCGGCGCTGTGGTGCCGTCGGCGACGATGGGCTGGGCAAGCGCACCAGCGCCCAGCAGCCACAGGGCGGCGCCGATCGCGCCGGCCAGGGAAGCGGACCGGCGGCGGCCGCTGTCGATTCCGGCGCGGATCGCGCGGCGGCTCGCCGAATCGGCGGCAAACGACAGTCGTTTCATACGGATTGCGGCGAAGATCGATCGGGCCGCTAGGCGTCGACCACCTTCGGCCGGACCTCGCGTTGAAGGTCGGCAGTGTCCACAGCGGCAGTTTCATCTGCGTTACGGCTGCATTCAGGCCGATTGCAATTGCAATGTGGCGCCCGCCGGCTGCGCCGCGCGCCCTTTCCGGCGGCGGCCTAACAGGGCGCGCATCGCGATGGGAAGGCGCAGGCGGGCGCTCCAGGCATCGACCTGGCGGCTACGGCTTTCGCCATGCAGGCACCAGGTCGCGAAGTGCTCGCAGTTGTTCGACCACAGCCGATAGCGGTCCTCGCCGAGCCGCGAGCGCGCGCGATCGAGCGCCGCGGTGCCCGCGAACTTCGGCGCCACCGCGCTGGCCGCTGCGAATCCGCGCCCGCGCGTAAAGCGCTCGAGCGAAACCTCCTCGACCGGCCCGCGGCGAAAGGCGCGGCTGAATCCCGCGTAATGGATGACCCGGCCATCGCCGGCGTAGATGCCGTGGTGCAGGTAGCCCCAGCGCGGCGTGGTCAGGTGCGTTCCGATGGGCAATTCGTGCATGGCCTTGCGCTCCGGGCCCTGCAGGTCGAATCAGAAGCGGCCCCGGCGTGCAGAATGCGTTGACGCCGTTGTGCTTCGATTGCGGCCGCAGGGCGGGAAATCACAGCTGAAATACGCGCAGTCGCTGGGCAGCGCATCGGCCGGGCCGAACGCGAGGGTTGAATCGCGCGCGATTGACCCGACTTACGCCAGATGCGTCATTGCGACGCCGAAAGAGGGGAGACGCGATGAATTCAAACGCAAGAAACGCGGCACTGATCGAACCCGATGCGTCGCTGGTGACGCTGACGCACGTTCTTTACGCGCTGCACGCGCTGGGGCTGGCGATCGGCGCCTTCGGCGCGGCCACGGTGATCGGCGCCTTCCTGTTCGGCTGGCCGTCGATCATCGCGGTGATCATCAACTACATCAAACGCAGCGAGACACGCGGCACCTGGCTCGAATCGCACTTCCGCTGGCAGCTACGCACCTTCTGGTACGCGCTGGCCTGGGTGGTGCTGGCGGGCATCATCTTCCTGACCTTCATCGGCATTCCGCTCGCGTGGATCATGTTCTTCGTGCTCGGCCTGTGGGCGATTTATCGCATCGCGCGCGGCTGGCTGCGGCTGAAGGACCGCCAGCCGATGCCAGTGCCTGACTGAGCGCGACGGCCACGCGGCGCGCACATCGTCGAAGCGCGCCGTTCCAGGCGCAAGGCAGGCACACCGCGCGTTGGCGGCGGCGCGCTACCCTTTCGCCTTTCGCACGGAGACACCGATGCCGCGCCGATGGCGCCTGCTGGCCGCAGCCCTCGCCCTGTCTGTTGCCGCCGCGCCTGCGACCGGCGAGTCCGACTTCGAGGCCTGGGCCGAGCGGTTCGCCGCCGACTGGATGCGGCTGTCGCCCAAACTGGCCACGCGCGATCAATACTTCGACGGCGAAGAGCAGGCGGCACTCGACCACAGACTGACGCCGCTTTCGGATGCGAAGCGGGCGTGAACCCTTGCGCTGGCGCGCGAGGGACTCGCGCGGCTCGACAAGGCGCTCGACGGCAAGCTGACGCCGGCGCAGCGCACCCTGGCGATCCACGAGACCGTGCCGGGGCATCACTTCCAACTGGCGTTGCAGCAGGAGACGGCGGCGCTGCCGCGCTGGCGCCAGCGTCGCGTGTTCAGCGGCGGCTCCGCGCACTCGGAGGGCTAGGCGCTGTACGCGGAGCGGCTGGCGATCGAGCAGGGCTGGCACGACGGCGACCCGCACGGGCTGCTCGGGGCGCTGCTGGCCGCGCAGCTTTTCCGCGCCCGCCGACTGGTCGTCAATACCGGTCTGCAAGCGAAGCGCTGGGCCCGCGAGCAGGCGATCAACTACGACATCTCCGCCAGCGAGGTCGAGCGCTACATGGCCAATCCTGGCCAGGCCTGCGCCTACATGATCGGCATGCTGCGCATCGTGACGCTGCGCGAAGAGACCCGGCTGGCGCTGGGTGAAAGGTTCTCGCTGCGCGAATTCCACGACCTGGTGCTGCGCACCGGATCGGTGCCGCTCGACGTGCTGGGTGACGTGGTGCGCGACTGGATCGGCGAGCGGCGCAGCGACTGAGCCCGATTACACCGGCGCGCCGAGCAGCCCGCGTTTCTTCAGCAGCGGTTCGACGCCGGCGTCGCGGCCGCGGAAGGCGCGGTAGGCGGCTGCCGGCTCGCGCGTGCCGCCGCTCGAATAGACGAAGCGCAGCAGCCGCTCGGCGACCGCGCGATCGAACGGGTCGCCGGCCTCGACGAACGCGTCGTACGCATCGGCGTCGAGCACCTCGGCCCACAGGTACACGTAGTAGCCGGCAGCGTAGTTGCCGGCGAACAGATGCTGAAAGTGCGGCAGGTGGTGATACGGCGCGATCGCTTCAGGCATGCCCAGTCTTTCAAGGGTCTCGCGCTCGAAGACGACGATGTCGAATTCGTCGACATCGGTGCGGGCGTGCAGCGCGATGTCGACCAGCGCGCTGGCGGTGTAGCCGACGGTTTCGAAGCCCTGGTTGAAGCGCCGCGCCCGCAGCAGGCGCTCGATCAGTTCGTCGCTGATCGGCTCGCCGGTGGCGCAATGGCGCGCGTGCCGCTTCAGCACCGACGGTTCGAGCGCCCAGTGCTCGAACAGCTGCGACGGCAGCTCGACGAAATCGCGCAGTACGCGCGTGCCCGACAGCCGCTCGTAGGTGACATCGGACAGCAGTCCGTGCAGGCCATGGCCGAACTCGTGGAACAGCGTGCGCACGTCTTCGAGCGACAGCAATGCCGGCTCGCCCGGCGGCGGCCTGGTGAAGTTCGAGTTGTTGACGATGATCGGCCGCACGTCGCCACTGAGGCGTGACTGCCAGCGGTAGGCGCTCATCCAGGCGCCGCTGCGTTTCGCGGGCCGGGCGAAATTGTCGAACAGGAACAGGCCCAGAATCGAACCGTCGGCACGCCGCGCCTCGAAGATGCGCACGTCGGCGTGGTAGCGCGGCGCCTCGGCGCGCTCGATGAAGGCGATGCCGAACAACCGCTGCGCGCAGTCGAACACCGCCGCCAGCATGTTTTCCAGCGTGAAGTACGGCTTGATCTCGGCGTCGTCGAGCGCATAGTCGCGGCGGCGCAGCCGCTCGGCATAGAAGCGCCAGTCCCACGGCGCCAGCGCCGAGGGCCCGCCACCGGTGCGCGCAAGCTCCTCGAGCTTCGCCTGTTCTTCGAGGGCGCGGCGCCTGGCCGGCTGCCATACCGCCTGCAGCAGCGATTGCACTGCGGTCTGCGAGGCGGCCATCCGGTCGGCAAGCGCGTAGTCGGCAAAACTCGCGAACCCGAGCAACCGTGCCTGCTCGGCGCGCAGTTGCAGGATCTCGCGCGCAAGCAACCGGTTGTCTTTTTCGCCGTCGCTCGCGCCGCGGCCTTTCCAGAGCTTGAACGCGTGCTCGCGCAGGTCGCGCCGCTCGGAAAACGTCAGAAACGGCACGACCATCGACCGCGCCAGCGTGATCGCCCAAACCTGCGGCCGGCCGCGCGCCTCGGCGGCGGCGCGCGCGGCCGCGATCAACGATGGCGGCAGGCCGGCGAGGTCGGCATCGCCTTGCAGCCACAGGCATTGCTGCTCCTCGGCCAGCACGTTCTGCGAGAACTGCGTCATCAGCGCGGCGAGGCGTTCGACGATCTCGCCCAGCCGCTGTCGCGTCGCCGGCGCAAACCGTGCGCCGGCGAGCACCGCGTCTCGATGCAGTCGTTCCAGCAGCCGTTGCTGCTCGCCGTTCAATCCGAGGGCTTCGCGCTGCTGCATCAGCGCATCGAGCCGGGCGAAAAGCCGCTCATCGCGCTGGATCGCAGCCCAGTGCGCCGCCAGCCGCGGCGACAGCCGCCGCTCCGCCGCCTGCAGTTCGGGCGAGGTGTGCGAAGCGCACAGGTTGCGGAAGGTGGGCTCGATGCGCGCCAGCAGGCGGCCGGTCGCATCCAGCGCCGCGGCGGTGTTGGCAAAGCTCGGCGAGTCGTCCTGCGTCGCGATGGCCTCGACCTCGGCACGGTGCTCGGCCAGCGCCACGTCGAAAGCCGGCTCGAAGTGGCTGGCGGTGATGGCTTCGAACGGCGGCAGCCCGAACGCGTCGGTCCACGGCACGAGCAGCGGATTGTCGAGAAGTTCGGTGGCGGCGCGGTTCATCGGCAGCGGGCGAGCGCAAAGTCGCGACGAT
>JBFGOX010000037.1:0-11057 GCA_041565015.1 Burkholderiaceae bacterium | reverse complement strand
GCCTGGCTGCTGACCGCCAAGGCGCTCGCCCGCCTGTATCCGGACGAGTTGCCGCAGCGGGGCAGCATCAAGGTCGAGCTGCGCGAGACGGTCGATGCCGGCACCGCCGGCGTCATGGCGTCGGTGGCGGCGCTCGTCACCGGCGCGGCGGGCGAAGGCGGTTTCAAGGGCATCGCCGGCCTGCATGGCCGGCGCAACCTGCTTGCCTTTGGCGCACCGATCGCTGCGACGATGCGCTTCACGCGGCTCGATACGCAGCGCGCGGTGAATGCAACGTATCACCCCGAGCGAGTGCCGATGCCGTCGGAGATCAAACCGCTGCTCGCCGCAGCAACGGCGGCGCAAGCCGGTGACGAAGCACACACCGCCTTCGGCCGCGGCTGGCAAGCCTGGGTGCGATCGATCCTGATCGACCATCGCGACGATCCGCAACTGGTCGAGTTGACCGGCTGACGCCACGCGCGGCAAGCTCGCCGCCATGGCGCGCCGTGAAATCGAGCCGCGCGAACTGCTCGCGCGATTGCCGCTGTTCAAGGAACTCGGCGCGGCGGCGCGCACGCGCATCGCCGCGGGCGCGACCAAAGTGCGGCTGGCGCGCGGCGCGATGCTGTTTCGCCGCGGCGAGATGCCGAAGGGTTTTCACGTGGTCGTCTACGGCCGCATCCAGTTGCGCGCGGGCGGCACCAGAGGCAGCCGCTTGTCGGGCCTCGTCGGCCCCGGCCGCAGCTTCGGCGAGCCGGTGATGTTCCTCGGCAAGCCCTATGTCGTCGACGCGGTGGCCGACGACGACACGCTGCTGATCCACGTGCCGAGGGACATCGTGTTCGCGGAGATCGAAGGTAACCCGCAGTTCGCGCGCCGGATGATCGCCGGCCTGGCCGCGCGCATCGAGGCACTGGTGCACGAACTCGACGCGCAGGCGCAGGGCTCGTCGCTGCAGCGGCTGGTGGCCTACCTGCTGCGCGGCCGCGCGGCGGCACAGGGCCAGGCCTTCACGCTGCCGGCGACCAAGGCGGCGGTCGCCTCCCAGCTTGGCATGACGCCTGAACATCTGTCGCGCCTGCTGCGCGAACTGGCCACGCACAGGCTGCTGCAGGTGCAGGGCCGGCGCATCGTGATTGCCGATGCCGAGCGGCTGGCCGGTTACGCTCGCGGCAAGCAAACGCGGGCGCGGGCCGTCGCCTCCGACTGAGCCGCCGGCGACAGTCATGCTTCCCGCCGCTTTTCCGCTTCGGGAACGGCCAAACCGCAGAGAAGGAAACTGCCGATGAATAACGACCTGCACGGCCTGAGAGACAGCCTGCGCAGCTTCGTCGCGGCGCGCGACTGGGCGCAGTTCCATTCGCCGAAGAGCCTGGCCTGTTCGCTGGTCATCGAGGCCAGCGAGCTGCTCGAACGCTTCCAGTGGCTGACCGACGAGCAGAGCAGGCAGCTCAGCGACGAGCGGAGGCAGGCGGTGGCGATGGAGGTCGGCGACGTGCTGATCTACCTGGTCGAGTTCTGCGATCTGATGGGCATCGAGCCGCTGCAGGCGGCGCGCGAGAAGCTCGCCGTCAACGAGCGCAAGTACCCGGTCGAGCGGGCGCGCGGCAACAGCAGGAAGTACACGGAGCTTTGAGGCAGGCTGGCAAAGCATGTACCGAACCAAAGCATGCGAACACAGCGGCTCTGTGGAGGCCAGGTAATCGATACGACGAAATTGGCCGAGTCTCTCCCCAGAACAATCAGGAAGAAGATGCTTTCACGCCGTTGTCGGCCAGTTCAATCAGTCGTCCCCTGACCTCCTCGACGACATTGGTCCAGTTGTTGAACGATGCCTGCCGAAACAGCGTGACTGTCGAATACCAGGGACTGTCCGAGCGGCCCAGCAACCAACGCCAATCCGCGCTGTACTGCAGAAGTACCCACGTGGGCTTTCCCAAGGCGCCAGCTAGGTGAGCCACCGACGTGCATACCGAAATGACCAGATCAAGATTGGCGACCAATGCCGCCGTGTCGGCGAAGTCTTTGATTTCGTCCGTGTAATCGGTGATTCGAGGACCGTTCCAGTGGGTTGATTCAAGCTGCCTTAATTCTGCAACGGCTGCACTGCCAATTTGCAGACTGTAGAAATCAACGCCAGAGACGTTCAGCGATTCGAGCCGGGCTAGAGGAATGTCACGCCGCTTCTGCTCGCCGATGTTCCTCTTTCTTTCATCATGCCCCGTTGACCAAACGAGCCCAACACGCAAGGTCTCGGCTGCCCCGATCTTCTCGGCCCAATAGGCGGACTTCTCACGGTCAACAGCAAGATAAGGGATCTCGGCAGGTACCGTCTCCAGGCGCGTCTTGAATGCCAGCGGAAGGCTCATGATCGGACACTGCACATCAAACGACGGCAGCGGATCGTCCGCAGTCATGACATCACAGTCGCATCGCAGCGTTTTCATCAGCGAGACAAGCGGAGCCGGTACTTCAAAAACAACCTTGGCACCAAGGGCTGCGACCATCGGCACATAGCGACAGAATTGAATGATGTCGCCCAACCCCTGCTCCGGATAGATAAGGACGGTCTTGCCCGCGATGGGCTCTTTCCCGAGCCATAGTGGCTGTGAGAAATTTCTGGCCATCTTCTCCGGGAACCGCCATCTCCACTCGTAGAGTTGCCATCCCTCGGTAAGGTCACCGACAGTCAGCTTGAGAAGGGACTTGTTCCAGTTTGCTTCGGCGAGCTGCGGTTCTAATCTCAGCGCGCTGTCGACGCTGACGAGCGCTTCCTCGGGTCGCCCTAGTTTCTGCAATGCGTTGGCTCGGTTGTAGTGGGCAGATGCATTCTCCGGTTGCAGCCGAATTGCCCTGTCACTGCTTTCCAGAGCCTCGCTTAATCTTCCGAGCTGAATGAGTGCCGCAGCACGACTATCAAGAGCTTCCGCGTAGTCTGGCTTGATCTGAATCGCCCGATCAAGACTTTCCAGGGCAGCGGCATAGTCTCTTAGCTCGCCCAACACCACGCCGCGACGAAAACATGCCCCTGCGTGGCCTGGATTGATCCGTAGTGCTTGATCAAAGCTGTTCAGTGCATCGGAGAGCGCTTGTTGCTCATGGCAAACACACCCCATCGAGTAAAACGCTAGTCCGTAGTCAGGGTTTATCTGCGTCGCGCGCGCATAGCATTCCAATGCCTCGCGCCAGCGCCCGAGTCGGCGCAACGCCTCCCCCTTGTTGTAGTGGGTCTCGGCTAGGGTTGGCGACAGTGTTAACGAGTCATCGAAACAGCTGATTGCCTCCGAGAGGTTGCCTTTTTGCGCCAATGCTATTCCCAGCAGGAGGAGGGTCGCGGCGTTTCTTGGGAAGTTGGCACCCAGGAATTGGTAGATCTCAATCGCCCGATCGATCTCGCCGGCACGTTGCAGCGTAGATGCTCTCTGGAAGAGCGCGTTCGGATCGTGCGCAGTCGACGGAGGGCGTTGCATGGCTTCTCGTGAATGTAGGCGATGCCCCAGGCGCTGTTGAGCGCGCTGGCGGCGGCGGCTTGGGTCGCGCATGCTACGCGGCTCCGCGATCGCTCGCGGTGATGTCTTATGCGCGTTTCGCGAGAGCTGGCAGCAGTCGCCGCGCATCACAATTGCCACGCGCGGCACGGAATCGTCGACAGTGAGCCTTGGGGGGTGGCGCCGATCCAGTGCAGCACCATCTGTCCATCGCGCCAGCTGATGGCACCTCCTGGGCGGGCTTTTTACAGCGACTTGGCCAGCCGTTCGAGCTGGCGCAAGGGCAGCGCGATGCCGGCGCGAGAACCGCCGATGCTCGTACCAGCCGCCTTGCTTCAGAGCTCGTCATCAAAAACCTGATTACTTCAGCCCGTCCCTAATGGATAAGGCTCGCGAAGTAATGCGCGAGGTTGGCAAGATCCGCATCGCTGAGCCCGCGCAGCGCCTCGGCCATCAGCGTGTCGCGGCCCGGTGCGGGCCGGTCACGGAACTGTTTCATCACTTCCAGCAGATAGCCTTCGTTCTGCCCCGCCAGCCGCGGCACCTGTTTCTGTCCCCTGTAGTCGGGCAGGTGACAGGTGCCGCACAGCATCCTGCGCGAGATTTCTGCGCCGAGGCGAGCCTTCTCGGCGTTCATCGGCCCGGCCTTCGGCGCCAGCGGCTGCGCGGCGTAGTGATTGGCCAGCGCGATGATCGCCGCGTCCGTCATGCCGGCCATCACGTTGGCCATCTCCGGCACGTCACGCAGGCCTTCGCGAATCAGGACCAGCTGGTTTTCGATGAAAAGCTTCGGCTGGCCGGCGATCGACGGCGTTTGCGCGATCGGCGAGCTGCCGCCGGATCCGTGACAAGCGTTGCAGGTGGCCAGCGTCTCCGGCGAGGGCTGCGCCGGCGCGGTGGCCGGCCACAGCAGCGAGGCGGCGGCGAGCGTTGCCGCGAGCCTCGCTGTCAATTGCGCCGTGGATTTGCCTGGCATCAACGGCCGTAGCTGATGCGATAGATGGCGCCGAGCTGCTCGTCGGAAACGAGCAGCGAACCGTCGGGTAGTTGCAGCAGGTACGCCGGGCGGCCGGTGAAGGTGTCGCTGGCCGGATCGAGGAAGCCGGTCATGAACGGCGTGACCTTCGGGTTCCGGCCCTCGGCATCGGTGGCCACGGTAACCACGTCGAAGCCGAATTTCTTGCTCCGGTTCCACGAGCCCTTGCGCGCGACGAAGATCATGTTCTTGTACTCGGCCGGGAACATGTTGCCGGTGTAGAAGAGCACGCCCATCACCGCCGCATGCGGGCCCATCGTGGTTACCGGCAGCGTGACGCCGTCGCACGGATTGGCCTTCTTGAAATCGCGGTCGGCCACGCCGTTGGCATGGCAGTACGGGAAGCCGAAGTTCTGGCCGACCTTGGTGATGCGGTTCAACTCTTCTTCGGGCGTGTCGTCGCCCATCCAGTCGCGGCCATGATCGGTGAACCACAGTTCCTTGGTCACCGGATGCCAGGCAAAGCCGACCGTGTTGCGGATGCCGCGGGCGATCACCTCCATGCCCGAGCCGTCCGGGTTGTAGCGGCGCAGCTGCGCGTACTCGTCGCCAGGCACGCAGATGTTGCACGGCGCGCCGAATGGCACGTACAGCTTGCCGTCGGGGCCGAACGCGATGTACTTCCAGTTGTGGTGCTGCTCCTTCGGCAGCTTGAAGGCGGCGGTCATGTCCACCGGCGCGACGTTCGGATTCTTCTCGATGCCGTCGAAACGAAGCACCTTGTCGATCGCCATCACGTACAGCGATCCGTCCTTGATTGCGACGCCGGCCGGCTGCGTGAGCTTGTCGACCACGACACGGCTGGTGCGCGTGGTGCCGTTGTCGGTGATTTCGTAGACGCGGCCGATACCGCGCGTGCCGACATAGATCTTGCCGCTGTCGCCGCGCGCCATCGCGCGGCCGCCGGGAATGCCGCTGGCCCAGATCTCGGCCTTGAAGCCGGGCGGCAGCTTGAAGCTGCCGATCGGGATTTCGCTGGCCGGCGTGACCGTCAGCCGGCCGGGATGCGGCGCGAGCTTGGAGGTCGCCATCTCCGCCGGACGGCCCTGCTGCCACGCAGGCGCTGGAGCAGCCGCGGGCATCGCGGGTGCGGCCGGCGCAGAGGCCATCGGAGTCATGGATTGGCAGGCAGCCAGCGACAACGCCGAGGCCGCCAGCGCGATTCTTGCAAGCATGGTGTGTCTCCTTTCTCTCTTGTGGACGCAGCGACCGGCTGCGGGCGGCGATTATGGCCCGCCTTATTGGCGGGCGGGCGCATTGGTAGCACGTGCCGCGCGAAATTTCTGCTGCATCCGTGACGTGCAAATCATCGCGCGCCGGGTCGCGCAGTTGCGAGGCGATCGCCTCCCCCGTTTCCGGGGCCGCGCTTGTGTTTTCAGTCTTGCTGCCGCGGTCGCGAACCGAAAACCCGCGATCGATGAGAGGTCATGCGCGAAAAGCGACACCTGGGATTCGCGCCTCAGTTCGGTCGATCGCGCATTGACCGGCACCCGCTCCCATGCGGCGTCGTGCGCGGCTCATGATTTTGTACGACTTGCCCATCCCGCATCGCCCAAACGAATAGGTTGCATCCAATGATGCGATTGGATTTTTCGTGCGGCCGACCTTAGGTTATTTGGGAACGAGGGGACTCGAACCGATCAGGAGTCTGCAATGAGTAATCGAGACATGTTGGTGGCTGATGAAATGCGTGAGATCGAACTCGCCATGGCCAAAGCGCGGAAGATGCGTGCCGAAGTGACTGCCGATCTGTTGCGTCTTGGCGGACGCAAGATCCGCTCGCTTGCGGTCAGTGCCGGGCGCGGCGCCGTCGATCTCTTCCGCCGCCCACGAACGACCTACGCCAGGACGGTGCAAAGCTGAGCGGGCGTTGGCCGCCGCGCGCGCCCGCTGGCAAGCATCGCGGGCGAGCGGCCCGCGCAGAGGCGGTGAAACTTGCGGGCGCTGCATGGCCCGATGGTTTGCGTGATCGAAGGTAAGCTCGCCCGCTCGGCCTGATCGCCTGCTCGGCGACAGGAAATCCCGTGCCGGCGCGTGGCCGCAGACTGCGACGATCGGCCGCGGCTGCGCTCTTCGATCCGATGCCCAAGCAAAGTGCCGGCCTGCTGCCGTATCGCGTTACCTCGGGCGTACTCGAGGTGCTGCTGGTGCATCCGGGCGGCCCGTTCTGGACGCGCAAGGACGATGGCGCCTGGTCGATCGCCAAGGGCGAGATCGGGGACGGCGAGCAGGCGCTGGCTGCGGCCCGGCGCGAATTCGCCGAGGAAACCGGCGCAACCCTCGACGGCGAGTTCATCGCGCTGCGTCCGGTGCGGCAGCCGGGCGGCAAATGGGTTCACGCCTGGGCGGTGCGCGCCGATTTCGATCCCGCCGGGCTGCGCAGCAACACGTTTCCAATGGAATGGCCACGCGGCTCCGGCCGTATCGCCGATTTTCCGGAAGTCGATCGCGCAGCCTGGTTCACGCTCGATAAGGCGAAGACAAAGATCCTGAAAGGCCAGCTGCCGCTGCTCGCGCAGCTGGCCGATCTGCTGCGCGCGTGAATCACTGGCGGGGCAATTCGATCCGAGCGCCGACGGATGGCGCAGAATCGATCCCCGTGCAGTTGCCGTGGAATGACCGATGAAGCATTCGTGGATCTCGCTGGTCGCGACCCTCCTGCTCGCTGTGACCGCCAGTGCGCAGACGCCGCACACGCACCAGCATCACTTTTCCGGCGCCGAGCGCTGGGCGCGCGTGTTCGACGATCCGGCGCGCGACCGCTGGCAGAAACCGGACGAGGTGATTGCCGCGCTCGCCCTGGCGCCGAACGCGACGGTCGCCGATATCGGCGCCGGCACCGGTTACTTCGCGGTGCGGCTGGCGCTGAAGGTTCCGCAAGGGCGCGTGTATGCGGTCGACATCGAGCCAAACATGGTGAAGTACCTCGCCGAGCGGGCGCGCAAGACGAATCTCGACAACATGACGGCCGTGCTCGCTGCGGCTGACGACCCGAAGCTGCCGACAAAAGTCGATGTCGTGCTGCTGGTCAACACCTATCACCACATCGGCGGCCGCGAGGGCTATTTTCGCCGCCTGGCGAATGCCTTGAATGCGGGCGGGCGCGTGGCCGTGGTCGACTTCACGATCGACTCTCCGGTCGGCCCGCCGGTCAGCGGTCGCCTGCCCGCAGCCGACGTGAAAGCGGAAATGCAGCGCGCCGGCTATCAGCTCGCGGCGGAGCATGGCTTCCTGCCGAATCAGTATTTCCTGGTGTTTCGGCAGCGGCCGAACTGATGCCGCATTGACGATGCCAGGCGCCCGGCCGTGAGCTCAGGCCGGCGGCAACGTCGCGGCCACAGCGGCAGCAGGCTGCGTCGGCTGCGGCGCGCGAGCGTAGTGTCGAGGCCGACGATGGCTTGCCGCATCACCGAAGTGCCGGCATCACGAGTGAGGCAACCGATGCGCAGCCGGTCGGTTCTGCGTGCGACGCGTGTCCGGCTGCCCGTCACGTCGTTCGACGGCTGGCAATCGATGCGTTTGACCCCGCGCCGGTGGTGAATGTCAGGTGTCACGCGTTCGAAATGGCGGCCGTCGGTCAGCAGAGTCGGCGCATCGCTGCAGCGCCGCTTTGCGGCTTGCGCATGCCCGCTGCAATCGGGCCGGCACTTCCAGTGCTCATCGCCCCTTGGCGATAGGCGTCGCGGCGCGGGCGGCCGCGTTCGTCGCGAGCCCGGAGCGCAAGCCGGAACGGGCGACCGGATGCCGATTACTGATCGTCGAGTCTTTGCCCGCGGCAGGCGACCCAAAGCGTGAGGTCGTAGCCAATCTTGATCAGGCCGCAGGCCACCAGCGGCGCGGCCAGCCAGCCGGCCGCGAAGAGCGCGCCGGCGAGCGAGGGGCTTACCGCCGCGGCGAGGCTGCGCGGCACGGCGGTCACGCTGGCCGCCGCAGGGCGCTCGGGCGGCGTGACCACGCTCATCACGTAGGCGGTTCGCGTCGGCACGTCCATCTGCGACAGCGCGGCGCGCACGAACAGCAGCGCGAGTGCCAGCGGCAGATTCGGCGCCAGCGCAGCGGCGATCAGGCACACGTTGGCCGGGATGTGCGTGAACACCATCGTGTTCAGCAATCCGATGCGGCGCGCGACCCACGGTGCGGCGAGCATCGACGCTGCAGTCAGCAGCCCGGCCCAGAAAAAGAAGGTGCCGGCGCCGGCCAGCGAAAGCTCGAAGCGCTGCATCAGCCACAGCGACATCAGGCTGTTGAGCACCAGCCCGCCGGCGAAGGCGTCGATCGAGAACAGCGCGGCCAGCTTGAAGACGATGCCGCGCGACGGACCGAGTGCGGCGTTGCTCGATGTGCTGTGAGCAGGCGGCTCGGGCAGGCGGCGATACAGCCACAGCGTGGCCAGGCCGACGGCGGCGTAGGCGACGAACATCAGGCGCATCGCGCCGAGCAGATCGATGGCCTCGTGCCTGGCGAGCCAGCCCGGCACGGCGGCAGCGAGCGCACCGAAGGCTGCGGCAAGCGAGGCGAGCAGGCTGTAGCGTGCGAAAAGCGCCGTGCGTATTTCCGTCCTGGCGGCACTGGCCAGTCGCGCGTGTTCGAGCGGCAGGAAGACACTGACGTCGCCGGCGCTGGGATTGAGCGTGCCAACGAACGCCACCAGCAGCAGCGGCCAGAACTGCGACATGCCGGCGAAACCCAGTCCAGTGGCGGTCATCAGCAGCGCGGCGCCGAGAAGCAACTTGCGTTGCGCGAAACGATGGCCCCAGGCGCCGACCGCGAGCGTGGCCAGTGCCGAGCCGAGCAGCGTGGCCGTGCTCAGCACGCCGACCGACCAGACGTCGAAGCCGAGCGCAAGCAGGTAGGCGGGCAGCAGCACGGCCACGTAGCCGTCGACGAACGCGCGCAGCGCGCGGCCGGCCACCAGCACGCGCGCCGAGGCGTCGGCGCCTTGCGGCGCAAGCAATCGAGCGAACAGCCGTGCCATGGACCCGCTGTCTTGCCGAGTGCGGCCGATCCGCTACAGAAAAGCAAGAGGCGACACTCTACTCGGCCGACTTCGAACGCAACTCCTGACGCCTAACATCATTGGTGACGAAAGAAGCGAAACAATGATTCCGATCGGTGCGCACAAGCGCCGATATGTTCACCCTGTAAAGGAGCAACGATGGCCAGTCTCAGCACCCCGACGAGAAGCCGCAAGCGCACTCGCACGACTGCGGTGCGCCGCAGGCACAGCAAGCTCGGTCGCACCCTGCGCGATACGCGTTCGAGGGCGGCGGCATTCGCCAGGACCTCGGTTGCCGAGGCCGAAGACAGGTTCGCTCAGGTCGAAGAGCGAGTCGAGAAGGCGGCGAGGAAGGCGGCCAGGACGGTTCGCGCTTCGCTGACGGACGCGGTTGCGGCGGTCAAGCGCGCCGCGGACCGGGTCGTCCAACGCGTTTCCGCGGCCGGCGAGGCGCCGATCGCAAAGCCGGCGAAGAAAGCGGTCAGGAAGGCGTTGAAGAACGCTGCAGGCAAGCCTGCGCCGAAGCGTACGGCCAGAAAGGCCTGACGCTGCCAGCGCCGCAGCCTGAGCGCAAGGCGGCTCGGGCGAAGGGCCGGCGTGCGAGGCGCGCGCCTGCTGCAGCGGCAGGGCGGCGTGAACCGTCTTCGCGACCAGCAAGCCCGCGCCTTTTTGGCTGACGCACGCTGCCCGACTGCCGCGGCCGCCTGAGCAGGGCGACTGCGAGGGCCTGCCGGCGTGCGTCACGGAAACGCCGCGATGGTCGGACCGGCGCCCTCGATGACGGCGCGAGGGCGTTCGTTCCGCGCCTCGATCTCGTTGACGCGCCGTGCGGCCCATCGGCCGTCATCGGCAATTCGCCGTGTTCGCCTTGGCGTATGCCTGCAGCCGCGCAACCGGCGCGCTACGCTCGCTCATTCGGCCACCTGTCGGCACGCTGATGAGCAGAATGATCGTTGCGCTGTTGTTCGCCAGCGTTGTCGCGGCGCCGGCGCCGCTCGTGCGCGCCGCGGAGACGCTGCCGGCCGGAATCGCCTGGCATGCCGGCGATGTCGATGCGGCCTTCGCGCTGGCGAAAAAGGAGAACAAGCCGCTGTTCCTGTACTGGGGCGCGGTGTGGTGCCCGCCTTGCAACCAGGTCAAGGCGACGATCTTCAGCCGCCAGGACTTCATCGCCCGCTCGCGGCTGTTCGTGCCGGTTTACATCGACGGTGACGCGCGCAACGCGCAGAAGCTTGGCGCGCGCTTCAAGGTCAGCGCATACCCGACGATGATCCTGTTTCGCCCCGACGGCACCGAAGTCACGCGCCTGCCGGGCGAGGTCGACGGCGACCTGTACATGCAGGTGCTCTCGCGCGGCGTGGCCAGTGCACGGCCGGTGAAGGCGCTGCTCGCCGCCGCGCGCGCCGGCAAGCCGCTGCCGGTCGACGACTGGCGGCTGCTTGCTTACTACTCGTGGGAAACCGACCAGCAGTCGCTGCTCGCGCGTGCGGATCTCGTGCCGACACTGTGGCAACTGGCACTGGCCGCAACGAGTGCGGCGCCCGATGCCTCGGCG
>JBFGOX010000036.1:0-11060 GCA_041565015.1 Burkholderiaceae bacterium | reverse complement strand
TCGCGCCAATCGGCGGCACCGAGGTCAATGCCGCGAGCCGGCCCTCGAACAACATGAACGGCGGCCCGTCGAGGCCGCGCTGCCGCGCCAGACGTAACACGTCACGCGCCGAGCCGCTTCGCCCGGCGCGAAGTAGCGCCTCGATATAACCGACCCATGCTTCAGATGCGGCCGGATCCGCTTCGACGGCCTGCTTCAGGTGGTGCAGCGCCTCGTCGATGCGGTCGTCGGTTAAGGCAAGCACGCCGAGGTTGTGGTTGGCTGCGGGATGGCGCGGCTCGACACGCAGGATGGCGCGATAGAGCGCTCCCGCTTCGGTGCGGCGGCCGGCCTGCTGGTGAGTGACGGCATCGCTCAGCAGTCGTTCGGATGTTTTAGGGACGGTGTTCACACGCTTGCACGTCCATGCGAGGCGGGTAGTCTCGGATCCCTGCGCCGCGCTCGCTGTCGCAGCCATTTCGTGCAGGGTAAGGTTGACGCCGCGCGCGAAGCATGGCGCATCGAAAAGGGGCGAGGCGGGCGCCAGCGCGCGCAGCCGCGCACATTGTTTCGCCAGTGCTGCGAGATCACCTGCAAAACCGACAGCGCCTTCGACGAACTGCGCCGCATCGCGCGCGACAGGCGGCCTCGAGCGTGATTCCCCGCCTGCACGTCGCGGCTGACGCGTGCTGCCGGCTAGGCCACTTCATTACGGCGATCGCCGGCGTCGGTGCGCTCCGTCGCATTCGTCGATGACACAAGCTTCACAGCGAGTTCGTGTGTGACTCGTTCAATGACCGCGGTCCATTCGCCGCGTGTCGATTGACGGAAAAGCCGCGCCGTCGGATACCAGGGGCTGTCTTCCCGCTCGAGCAACCACCGGTAATCTGCATTCATCGCCAACAGGATCCAAAGCGGCTTGCCCATCGCGCCGGCGAGGTGCGCTACGGCGGTGTCGACCGCGATGACGAGGTCGAGATTTTCGACCAGTGCCGCCGTGTCGGCGAAATCGGTCAGCTGTTCGCCGAGCGGCAACAAACCAGAGCGAGCGAAATCGGAACGATCGGCCTCACGGATCTCCTTGTTCAGGGAAATGAATTCCGCCTGCAGCCCAAACAGAGGACTGAGCTTGGCCAGTGGAAGACTCCGTGCCTTGTCGTTGCTTTGACGCGGGTTGCCTGACCAGACGAGGCCTACTCGGGGTCTTCTCCGCGGCCCCAGAACATTTGCCCAATGCTCGGCCCGTGACGGATCGGCACGGAGGTAAGGCACTTGCGCCGGGATCGTTTCGACCGTCGTGCGAAATGCGAACGGCAGACTCATGACCGGGCAGTGGATGTCAAATTGCGGCAGCGCTTCGCCGTCTGCGATCACCTCGATCCCAGGGAGACTGCCGAGGACCGCTCGCAAGGATGGCTGCGCCGCCAGTATGACCCTGGCCCGACGCTGCGCGAGCAACGGTGCATAGCGACAGAACTGTAGAAGGTCACCAAAGCCCTGCTCGGCGTGCAGCAGGATACGAAGACCCGCCGGATCGGTGTCGCCCGACCACTCAGGTTGGGCAAAGCGACGCAAAGTGTTCTTGAAGTCAGGCTTGCGGCGGCGCCACTCATACTTCCGCCATCCTTCTGCGTAGTCACCGAGTCGCAGCCGCTCCATCGATTCAGCCCAGTGCGCGTCCGCGAAATCTGCGCGCCACGAAGTGGCCCGTCCGAAAGCTTCCACTACTTCAAGAGGGCGGCCAGCCTCTGCAAGGACCTGCCCACGATCATGACTGATCAAAGCGAGTTGCCAGCGTACGTTCTCATCCATCGAGTCATTGACATTCCCCAGTCTCGGCAAGAACTCCTGCTCGGACTGATCCAGACATGACAATGCGCGCCGATAGCTTTCCGCCGCTTCCTCATGGCGGCCAACCACGGCGAGCAGTTGGGCACGGCTCACATACAGATGATGATTGTGCGGATCGAGCTCAACGGCCTTGCCGTAAGCGGTCAGGGCTTCGTCATGACGATGAAGACCGGTCAAGGAATCGCCAAGGTTGCGATAGACGACCGAATGGCCGGGCAACAGTTTTAGCGCGCGTTGCGCCGCGAGCAGAGCCTGCTGATGCTGCCGAAGCAGATTCAGTACGATGGCGCGATTGGACAGCGCTTCACCGTAGTCGGATCGCAGCGCCTCGGCCCGATCCAGGCTGTCGAGCGCTTGTTCGAATTCGCCTAGGTGAATAAGCGCAGTCGCGCGGCTGCACCAGGCTTCGGCAAACCGCGGGGCGGCGGCCACCGCCTGATCGAGGCTGGTCAGCGCCTCGTCAAATTGCTTGAGCTCGATTAGCGCAAGACCCTGCATGTTCAGCGTGGCTGGCTGCTGCGCAGCCAGCGCCAGAGCCTGCGCGTAGCAGGCGAGAGCCTCGTGGAAGCGGCGCAGCCCATGCAGCGCGATGCCGCGATTGGCGAGCGCCGCCGGTTCTTGTGGCTGCAGGCGCAGGCAGGCGGCCAGTGTCTGCTCGGCGTCGGCGTACTCGCCACGCTGCAGCAGGCATACGCCGAGCACGAGCAGTGCCGTAGGCTGCTCGGGCTGCACCGCCAGCACCTGCCGGCAAAGTTGTTCGGCCTGAGCTGACTCACCTGCCCGCGAAAGCGTGACGGCTTGCGCGACGGCGCGACGGACGTCAGCTTGCTGGGGCATCGGCGCGGGCTTCGAAGACGACACTGAAAAGATTTCCACAATTGCCACAGAGTGCGCTCGGCATCTATTTCATCGCTCCAATTGTCGTACCGCGCTTTCGACGGACTTGGAGGTGCGTGCGCGTAAACAAGCAGCGATGTTCACCTGCGCTTGCAGGGCGTAATACCGCGCACTTCTTGAATCAGGTCGGCGTCTGCCAGCACATCGGCGCCCTGAAGACCTGGCGTTCGATCTCTGGCCAGCGTTAGCGGCGACGATCAATCCGGAGCGTCTCTCAGGACATTGAGCCGCCAGAGATCGGAAAAACGTCGAGGATCGCTTCGAAATCACTCGTCGAGGGGCGGCAACTTGCGGCACCGGTCGGAGTGTGCCGGTCGTCTCGAAACGCAATACCAACCGCCTGCAAAGCTGTTGACGGATGTTCTAGCGGAACCTTGTCGATTCGGCAGTCGCGATCGTTCTCGCGCCCGAGACCGCCGAGGGTTGGCTCGCGCCAGGCTCGCTCATCATGCACTCACCGCACCAGCAACGCATTGATCCCCTGCAGCGACGCCTCCTGCAAACTGCCGGCCGCCGCCTGCAGCCGCAGGCCATTGACGAGGAAGTCGTAGCGCGCTTTCTTCAGATCGCGCTGCGTATTGAACAGTTGCGTGGTGGCATTCAGCACGTCGAGGTTGATCCGCACGCCGACCCGATAGCCAAGTCGCGTCGACTCGAGCTGGCTCTTGGCCGAGACCTCGGCCGATTCCAGCGCGCGCACCTGCGCCAGGCCGAAATCCACGCCGGTGTAGGCCTGCCGCGCGCCCTGCGCGGCGTTGCGGCGGGCGAGTTCGAGGTCCTGCCGCGTCCGCTCCTCGTTGGCGAGCGCCTCGCGGACCCGGCTTTGCACCAGCCCGCCCGTGTACAGCGGCCAGTTCAGCTGCACGCCGACCGTGCCGGTGCGCGTCGTGTTGGCTGCCGACGAGACCGTGCTGCCGTCGGCGCGGTCGAGCCGGGCCGAGGCCACCAGGTCCACCGTCGGGCGCTCGCCGTACTTGACGCGCTCGATCTCGCGCGCGGCGATCTGCGCGTTGGCGCGCGCCACCGCGACCGTGAAGCTCGACTGCTCGGCCTGGGTGGTCCAGGCGTCGATGTCGGTCGGCTGCGGCGCGACCAGTTGCGGCGAGTCTCGCAGCGGCACCAGGTCGCCCGGATCGCGGCCGATGATCGCGCGCAGCGCATTGCGGCGGACGATCAGGTCGCCGAGTGCGACCTGCTCCTGCGCCGAAATCTGGTCGAAGCGTGCTTGCGCCTCGTGCGTGTCGACGATCGTCTTGGTGCCGACCTCGAACTCGCGCTTGGCCTGCGCCAGCTGCTCGGCGACCGCCTTCTTGCTGGCGGCGATCGCTTCCAGCGTGTCCTGTGCCGCCAGCACGTCGAAATACGCCTGCGTCACGCGCAGCAGAAGGTCCTGCCGCGCCTGCTCGAAGGTCGCATCGGCCGCCTGCACCGAGAGCCTCGCCTGCGTGACCGCCTCCCAGTTCTGCGGGCGATACAGCGGCATGTTGAAGTTCAGCGATGGCCCCCAGCTGAAGTACGTGCGATTGACGTCGGGCGTGCGCGAATCGAAGTTGTTAATCGAAGCGCCGAAGCCGGCGCTGACCGCGGGTTTGGTCGCCGACAGCGCCTGTGGTTCGCGCTCGGTAGCGGCCTGCCGGGCGAAACGCGCCGAGGCGAAGCTCGCGTCGTTGGTCAGCGCATCCTGGTAGATCATCAGCAGGTCGCTGCGTTTGGCCTGCTGCGCCAACGGCGTTCCGAAAGGCAGCAGCGCCGCGGCGGTCGCGACGACGAGGGTGCGCATGATCATGAAGGGCTCCAAAAACGTGCTCGATCCGGGATCAATAGGTCGGCATGGCCAGGTCGACCTGGCGCGCCCACGCATCGACGCCGCCGCTGAGGTTGTAGACATCGTCAAAGCCCTGGCGCGCCAGCCACATCGCCACGTGCGCGCTGCGCGCGCCATGGTGGCAGATGCACACGATCGGATGCTGCGGATCGAGTTCGTCCAGTCGCTCCGGCAGGGTGCGCATCGGCACCAGCTGGCTGCCGATGATGTGGCAGATCTGCTGTTCCCACGGCTCGCGTACGTCCAGCAGGCGCGGCGGTGGGCGTTCCGGATCCTGCAGCCACTTTGCCAGTACGGGCGCCGAGATCGTCTTCATCAAAAACGGAACGCCGACGGCCGCCAAGCGTTGGCCAGCGGTTTGACGACCGTTTCGAACAGCTTCAGCGTGTCATAGGCGGTTTCGGTCACACGGGTGACGATCTGCGCCGACATCACCGGCGCATCGCCGACGATGACGGCGAGCCGGCCGCCGATCTTCAGCTGCGCCAGCAGGCCCGGCGGCAGCGCCGGCAGGGAGCCGGACATGATGATCACGTCGTACGGTGCCTTGGCCTGCCAGCCGCGGGCGCCATCGCCCGTTTCGACGCGAACATTGCGCACGCCGGCACGCGCGAGGTTCGCGCCGCCGAAGGCAGCCAGTTGCGGGTCGATCTCGATGGTCAGCACGTGCTGCGCCTTGTGCGCGGCCAGCGCCGCCATGTAGCCGGAGCCGGTGCCGACTTCCAGCACGTGCTCGTGCGCGCGGATGCCCAGCTCCTGCAGGAGCCGCGCCTCGACTTTCGGCGCAAACATACGTTCACCGGTATCCACGCCGTCGAGTTTCAGCGGGATCTCCATGTCGATGAAGGCCAGTTGCCGGTAGGCAGGCGGCACGAACTGCTCACGGCGGACCACCAGCAGCAGATCGAGCACCGACTGGTCGAGGACCTCCCAGGTACGGATCTGCTGCTCGACCATGTTGTGGCGGGCGCGCTCGATGTCCAGCGACGGCAGCGCGGCGGTCATGTGGCGATCCACACTGATCTCATGGCGTGCGCAGTTTAGCAATCTGCGTGCCGCCGCACGGTCGCTTCGGTTCAGGGTATCCGCGCTTCGTCGCACCGACGCCGCAACGCGACCTTGAGGTGCAGCGTCTTGCGGGTGGGCCGGTGCCTGCACATCCGCGGCGCGTTCGACTGGCCCGGGTCCCGCAGGCGAGGCAGCGCGGGCCAGTCGGTCGCGTCCGTTCTTGCTGACGCATCGGGCCACTGGCGCCTTGGCGTCACCACCGCGTCCGCTGTCGGTTTTCCGGCGGCGGACGGCGTATTCTTGGCCTTCTATCCCGCGCGCGAGGTGTCCAGGCCGCTGCCGATCGAGGCGCCGCGCGACGAACAACGTGTCAGCCGTTCGGCTTTCGCGGCCGTTGGCCAAGGTAGCGGGAAGCGCCGAACTGCGGAGGAGCTGATGATTCGGCTCGCAAGTGTCCTGTTGGTGTTGCTGCTGGCCGGCTGTGCCACGCCGCATGGCCCGCGGTCATTCGTGCTTTCTGCTTCCGACATCGAGCGGCAGATCGAAACGGATCTAGGAAGCGCCTTCGAACTGTTCAAGGGGCTCGATGCGCGCCGGCCCCAAGTCGCGTTGATGCCGATTTCCGAGCGCCTGCAACTGACCTGGACGGTTCGCGTGCCCGACGGCCCGACCAGTGTGCCGCTGGGCGTGGCCGTGGCGCTGGCCGGCAAGCCGGTGCTCAACGCGGCGCGCAGCGGCATCAATCTGACCGACGTCACGCTTGAAGATGTGCGCCTGACCGGCGTGCCGAAACTCTTCAGCTTCGGGCTGGCGCAGCTTGGCGACCGCAAGGGCGCAAAGCTGCCTGATCTGCCGCTGGTTTCGCTGCCGTCGGATCAGCTGATGCGCCAGCAGGTGTCGTACGGCGCCACCGGTGTCGAAGTGACCTTCGGCGGTCTGCGCGTCGATATCGCGCCGAAGTAGCCGGCGGCCGCAACGCGACCGCTGAAGCGGTATGCGGCCCGCGGCGGCGCGGTGGAAACTCCGAGAAGAACGATTATTCAGCCGGCACCGCTGTTTGTGTGCGGCGTGGCGATCCGGATAATGCGGCGAGTTTGCGCGCCGGCCACGAATCGGCTGCGGCGTGCCCCGCCTGACCGGAGTCCCGTTTGGATTGGCTGCTCGCCATCAAGGCGCTACTGCTCGGCGTCGTCGAAGGACTGACCGAATTCCTTCCGGTGTCCAGCACCGGGCACCTGATCGTCACCGAAGACGTCGTTCGCTTCCGCATCGTCACGCGCGAAGCGTTCATCGTCGCCATCCAGGCTGGCGCGATCCTCGCCGTGTGCTGGGAATACCGCCAGCGGCTGACCCATTTCACGCGCAACCTGCTGCGCGACGCGCGCGAGCAGAAGCTGGCGGTGAACATCGCCATCGGATTCTTGCCGGCGGCATTCGTCGGCGTGCTGGCCAAGAGCGCGATCGAGCGCGCGCTGTTCAAGCCCTTGCCGGTGGCTGCGGCGCTGGTCGTCGGCGGTCTGATCATCCTGTGGGCTGAGGCGCGCCACAAGCGGCACTATGGCCAACTCGACCTCGCCGGCGGCCGGCGTGCGCGCGTCGAATCGCTCGACGACATCCGGCCATGGGACGCGCTGCGCGTCGGCGCGGCACAGTGCCTGGCGCTGATCCCCGGCACCAGCCGTTCGGGTGCGACGATCATCGGCGCGCTGCTGTTCGGCTTCTCGCGCAAGGCGGCGACGGAGTTTTCGTTCTTCCTCGCGATCCCGACCGTCATCGGCGCCAGCGTGTATTCCGGCTACAAGGCGCGCGATCAGTTCGTCGCCGCCGACCTGCCGCTGTACGCGATCGGCTTCATCGCCGCCTTCGTTGCCGCGCTCGTGTGCGTGCGCTGGCTGCTGCATTACATCAGCCATCACGATTTCCGGCTTTTTGCGTGGTACCGGATCGTCTTCGGCGGCGTGATCCTGCTGACGGCGTACGCCGGCTGGGTCGACTGGACTCAGTAGGGGCGGCGGCCGTGGCAGGCGGCAGTTTGCGCTCCCGCGTCGGCCACGACCTCCGCTTCGCCGGCGGTGCGTCTCGATGAGCCCGGTAGCCCCGCCGGTTCAACGGGCGATGGCCGTTGCCAGCGCGGCGGTGATTGCCGTCGGCATCGTGCTTTTCAGCTGGCAGACCTTCACCGTGCTGGCGTTCTATTGGCTCGAGAACGTCGTCATCGGCGGCTTCACTCTGCTGCGCATCTTCGCCGCCGGCGCCCGCACCGAGCGCCATGCGGAATCGCTGGGTTCGGGCGTCTTTTTCACCGCGCACTACGGCCTGTTCTGCCTGGTGCACGGTATCTTCGTCGCGACCCTGTTCGGCAACTTCAGCAGCGCCCACGGCCTGTTCGACCCGGTGCTGCTGATGATCGGCCGCATCGGCGGCGACTGGATCGGTTTGTTGGTCATCGTCTCGATGGTCGTTGCGGCGGCGTTCGATGCGATGCGCGCCTGGTCGTCGATGAATCCGGACGACGAAAACGTGATCAAGACGATCATGTTCGAGCCGTACGGCCGGATCATCGTGCTGCACCTGGTACTGATTGGCGGCGGGTTCCTGATGCAGTTGCTTCAGGCGCCGGCGCTGGCCGCGCTGCTGCTCGTGGCCTTCAAGCTCGCCTATGACCTGACGCTTCTGGGGCGGTCCGTTCCTTCCGTGCTGACGAGGCGCGCCGCCAAACGTAGTCGTTCGGCCTGATGCGGACGGCGCGACAGCCGCGCTGGTGCATCCGGGTCAACGACGCGCGAACACGAGATCCCAGGTGCCGTGCCCGAGGCGATTGCCGCGCGCGTGAAACTTGGTCGTCGGCCTCGAGGTCAGCGGGTTGGTCGGCGCTGGCGCGTAGCCGGCATGCAGGTTGCGCAGCGCCGGCTCACTGCCCAGGACGGCGAGCATCTGCTCGGCGTAGTGCTGCCAGTCGGTGGCGCAGTGCAGGTAACCGCCCGGCGCAAGGCGGCTGGCGAGCAGGGCGACAAAAGGCGGCGCGATCAACCGCCGCTTGTGGTGACGGGCCTTCGGCCACGGGTCCGGGAAGAACACGTGCACGCCGGCCAGCGAATCCGGGGTGATCATCTCGCGCAGCACTTCGACGGCGTCGTGCTGGATGATGCGAACGTTGGCAAGTTGCAGTTCGTCGGCCTTGCGCGCCAGCGCGCCGACGCCGGCGGAGAAGACCTCGACGCCGATGAAGTTCACGTCGGCTCTCGCTTGGGCGATCGCCGCCGTCGTCTCGCCCATGCCGAAACCGATTTCGAGCACCGTCGGCGCGCTGCGGCCGAACGCCGCTGCGAGATCGATCGCTTCGGCCCGATAGGCGATCGCCAGGCGCGGGAAGATCTGCTCGTAGGCGCGCCGCTGCGCCTGCGTCACGCGACCCTGCCGCAGTACGAACGACCGGATATGCCGGTGCGGCGGGTCGTTCGCCGTGCTGCCGTTCGTGTTGGCCTCAGCCTGCCGGCGCTCTGCCTTCACGCGCCGCCGCTGGGCTCGACGCGAACGTCGAAATTCACCGAGTTCGACATGAAGCAGTTGGCATGCGCCTTGTCGTGCAGCGCGAGGGCCCGATCGGCCATCGCGGGGTCGGCGACGACGACCCGCGGATGCAGCGCGATCTCGACCATCCGCATTTTGCCGTCGCGAACGGCGAGTGTGCCGACGGCATGATCGCTGTAGGCGGCGATGCCGATGCCGGCGCGCTCGGCCAGCGCCAGATACGTCAGGTGGTGGCAGGCCATCAGCGAGGTCACCATCAGCGATTCCGGGTTATGCAGCGCGTCGTCTCCCTTGAACACGGCCGGCGACGAGCAGGGCAGCGGCTCCTTGCCGGCAAACTCGATCACGTAGCTGCGCGGGAGCTTCAGCTTGTCGCCGTCTTGCTCGGCTTGGCCCGTCCAGCGCAGCGATCCTTCGAAGACATGCTGTTTGGTCATCGCGGTCATTGCGGGCGATCCTCGTTGAAGTCGTGGCGCGGCGCACTGCGCAGCCGGTGGCGCGTGTTGATGGCGTCTGCGCTGTCGCCTTTGATGTTAGTCGATCACCGCCAACCCCAGTGCGCCTTGATTGCGTCGACGGTCAGCGCCTGACGGGTGCGCTCAGTTCGAGCAATCGTCCGCCGCGCAGAACCGTCAGTTGCAGCAAATCGCCATCGCGAAGCTTGGCCAGTTCCGCCATCATGCGCGCGTAGTCGTCCCGGCCCGAAAGGACGATGCCCTGCCCGCGCAGGATGATGTCGCCGCCGATGACAAATCGTTCGTTGGCGATTTCCGCGACCGTGTCGCCCGCCAGCAGCCCCAGTTGCGCCGCTGGCGAATGGTGCGCGACGCGCTGGACCAGCAGCCCCGCCGCTTGCGGCAGGTTCAGATGCTGCGCAAGCGAGTCGCAGACCCAGTAGCCGCCAATGCCGGTCCAGAACGACCGCCGTTCGACGAGCAGCGCGCGAACGGTGTCGGCGGTGACGGCAAAGCCAAGCCCGCGCGACTGCCCGGTCCGAAACTGCACGCGGGTGACCAGGCCGATCAGCCGGCCTTCGGCATCGAAAACGCCGCCGCCCGACGAGCCGTGCTCGACATAGGCGTCGAGCACGAACATTTCGAGCTGTTCGAGGCGGCCAAACGGCGTTCCCGGCTGATGCCGTCCGCTGATATGGCCGGCGGACAGCATGCCGGCCAGCCCGAAGGGCGCGCCGACCACGATGGCCCGCTGCCCGGAACGTACGGCATCGGAGCGACCCAGCGTCACCGGCGGTTTGCCTTCTGGCAATCGCGCCAGCTGCAGCAGCGCCACGTCGGCAGCCGGTTCGGCTGCGTAGACCCGCGCACTGACCCGCTGGCCATCGTCGAACTCGACGCTGATCTGGTCGGCAGTCTGCACCAGGTGGGCAACGGTCAGCACCTTGCCGTCGGCCGAAAACACGACGCCCGAACCTTCGCTTCCGACGGAGCTGACCGCGGTCCCGTCGCCGGGCTCGGCAACGTATTCGCGGACGTGCACCTTGACGACCGACGCGTGAAGTTTTTCGTAAAGCTGCTCGGCGCTTGCGGACTGCGCCGCCGCCGTGAGCGGCCATGCAAGGTTCAGGCAGCACAGCGCAACCGCGCCGGCCGCCGTCAGGTGCCTTGCCGCGTGATTCGAGTCGAAGGGAAGGGGACCGCCAGATCTGGAGCGGGCGAAGGGAGTCGAACCCTCGTCATCAGCTTGGGAAGCTGAGGTAATAGCCGTTATACGACGCCCGCAACCTGGCGCGGATTGTAGCCAACCGCGCAGGCCGTTCAGAAGTCGCTGCGGGAAACGTCCGACGCGCATTCTTCTTAGCCCCGCTGTCAGACCGATGAATTCATCATCCTCGCCAGGTACGGACTCGACTTGACCTTGCGCAAGGCGCGCGGCACGGCTGGCGATCGGATCGGCCTGGGCCGGACGAAGCAGGGTCCTCTGCGACGCGCGTGGCGTTCGTGTGTCTTTC
>JBFGOX010000035.1:0-11090 GCA_041565015.1 Burkholderiaceae bacterium | reverse complement strand
GGTGAAGCCCGAGGCGGCGGCGGGCCTTCGCCCGTCCAGTGGTCAGAACCGGGCCGCGGCGTGCTGCGCGCCTTCGTGTTGCGCGTGATTCCGTTCTTCGGGCCGTGCAGACTGGCGCGACGGTTCAGGCCAGCGCGCCGAACCAGCCGCGCCGCTCCATCCACTTGGCGATTTCGAGCACCGGCAGGATCGTCAGCGACACGCTGACGATGATCGCCCAGTCGATCCAGGGCAGCGCATAGGTGCCGAAAGGCGCGTGCAGCACCGGCAGGTAGACGATCAGCGCCAGCAGCACGAGTTCCCAGACGATGGCGATGTTCAGCCACTTGTTGGCGAACGGACGATTGAGCACAGAAAGCCGATCGGAGCGGAAGTTGTAGGCCTTGATGAACTGGATCAGCACCAGCGAGACGAAGGTCATCGTCATCGCCTCGACCACGCCGCGGCCGGAGCCCAGCGCCCAGATAAAAAGGCCCAGGTTGACGATCATCGACCAGATGCCGCCGACCATCATCAGCACGATCACCGGGCGGGTGAAGATGCCGCTGCGCGGATCGCGCGGCGCGCGTTGCATCAGGTCGGCCTCGGGCGGATCGACTGCAAGGGCGAGCGCCGGCAGGCCGTCGGTGGCCAGGTTCACGTAGAGGATCTGCACGGCGGTCAGCGGCAGCGGCAGGCCCATCAGCGTCGCACCGGCCATGAGTCCAATTTCGCCGATGTTCGACGACAGCAGGAACATCAGGTACTTCTTGATGTTGCCGAAGATGCCGCGACCTTCCTCGACGGCGGAGACGATCGAGGCGAAGTTGTCGTCGGTCAGCGTCATCGCCGCCGCTTCCTTGGCCACGTCGGTGCCGGTGATGCCCATCGCCACGCCGATGTCGGCTTTTTTCAGCGCCGGCGCGTCGTTCACACCGTCGCCGGTCATCGCCACCACGTGGCCGTTCTTCTGCAGCGCCTCGACCACGCGCAACTTGTGCGCCGGCGACACCCGCGCATAGACGGCGATCTTTTCGACCTCGCGCGCGAGCGCCGTATCGTCGATCTCCTCCAGTTCGGTGCCGGTGACCACGCGGCCGGTCTTCAGGATGCCGAGTTCGTCGGCCACGGCCTTGGCGGTGACCGGGTGGTCGCCGGTGATCATCACCACGCGGATGCCGGCGTCCTCGCAGGTCTTGATTGCGGCCTTCGCTTCCGGTCGCGGCGGATCGATCATGCCGACCAGGCCGAGGAAGGTCATCTCGCGCTCGGCGTTCTCCGCCGTGGCGTCGCGCTTGCGCGCCACCGCCAGTACGCGCAGCGCTTCGCCGGCCATCTTCTGCGCGGCATCGACGATCGCCTTGCGGTGCGCGTCGTCGAGCGGCGCGTCGTGCTCGCCGGTGCGCCGTGCGCTGCAAGAGGCGAGGATCACCTCCGGCGCGCCTTTGGCGTACGCGACCATGCCCTCGGTCGCCTCGTGAAGCGTTGTCATCCGCTTCGTTTCGGAGGCGAAAGGAATCTCGTGCTTGCGCGGGAAACGCTCGTCGAGCTCGGGCTTGTGCAGGCCCGCCTTGGCGGCAGCGACGACGAGCGCGCCCTCGGTCGGATCGCCGCGGATGTCCCAGGCGTCTGCGTGCTCGCCCTTGACGATCTGTGCGTCGGAGGCGAGCGCGGCGGCGCGCAGCAGTTCGCGCAGCGGCCCGCGCAACGGGTGGCCGTGCTCGGCCGCGAGTTCGACTCGCGCCCCTTCGAAGCTGAATTCGCCGTGCGGCTTGTAGCCGGCGCCGGAGACGTCGAGCAGATGTCCGGCGACGTACAGCTTGCGCGCGGTCATCTCGTCCTTGGTCAGCGTGCCGGTCTTGTCGGAGCAGATCACGGAGGTGCTGCCGAGCGTCTCCACCGCCGGCAGGCGGCGCATCAGCGCCCGCCGCTTGACAAGCCGCTGCACGCCGAGCGCCAGCGAAATGGTGACCACTGCCGGCAGCGCTTCGGGCACGACGGCCACTGCCAGCGCGATGCCGAAGACCAGCATCTCGATGAACGGCTGGCCGCGGAAAAGTCCCAGGCCGACGATGATCAGCACGACGACGAGCGCCGCCCGTGCCAGCAGGTGGCCCAGCTTGTCGAGGTTGTCCTGCAGCGGCGTGCGGCCGGTCTCGACCGTCTCGAGCAGCTGCGCGATGCGGCCGAACTCGGTGGCCATGCCGGTGGCAACCACCATCGCGCGGCCGCGGCCATAGGTGGCTGCCGTGCCGGCGTAGACCATGTTGCGGCGATCGCCGAGGGCGATGTCCGCTTCGGCGATCGGCTCCGTGCGCTTCTCGACCGGCAGCGATTCGCCGGTCAGCGCCGCTTCCTGCACCTGCAGGTTCACCGCCTCGATCAGCCGCCCGTCGGCGGCGACGCGGTCGCCGGTGTGCAGGATGAGCACGTCACCGGGCACGACCTCGCGCGCCGCGACCTGGATTTCCTGCCCGTCGCGCAGCACCGTGGCCTGCGGCGCGGCCATCTGCCGCAGCGCCTCGATCGCGCGCTCGGCGCGAAATTCCTGGATGAAGCCGAGCAGCACCGCAAACAACACGATCACGGTGATCGCCACCGCCTCGACCGCGTGGCCGAGGAACGCCGACAGCGCGGTGGCCACCAGCAGAATGACGATCAGGACGTTCTTGAACTGCGCGGCCAGCAGCGCCCACGGCGAGACGCGGTGCTTGGCCTGCAGTTCGTTCGGGCCGTACTGGTCGAGCCGCTGTCCGGCATCCGCCGCGGTCAGGCCAGAATCCGAAGCGTGCAGCCGCGCTGCGATGTCGGCGGCCGTGTGCGTGTGCCACGCGGGTGGCGCGCTGCCTGCTGCTTTAGCGTTCGGGATTGTGCGATTGACGGTCAAGGCAGCCCCGCTCGCCACGATGTCGACGCAACCGATCGAAGCGATGCGACCCGTGCGAACGCAGTCAGTGTAGAGGTGCCCGCGACGGCGCGCGCATGCGATCGGATCGTGAATTGACCTTCGTCATTGGCGCTGGTCGGTCGCGGCGGGAGGCGGGCGGACGCCCGATGTCCGATGCGCCGGCCGCCGCCGCGCGAATGCCGCGCGGCACGCTACAGTCGGGCCGTGCGAACGACGGCCGGCGGCGGCCATCGGCTCGCAGTTGGAAAGAAACGAGCAAGGAGGCAGGCAATGGCTGAAAGATCGACCGCCCTGGTGACCGGAGCCTCGGAGGGCATCGGCCGCGCCGTGGCCGAGCGGCTGGCTGCCGACGGCCTGCGCGTGGTCACGCTTGACCAGAAGCGTCCCGCGTCGCCGGCCGAAGGCGAGGTGTTCATCGAAGTCGATCTGGCCGACGCCAAGGCCACCGCGAAGGCGCTGGCGCGGATCAGCAGTCAGTACGCGGTCTCGGTGCTGGTCAACAACGTCGGCACGGTGCGGCCGGCGGCGCTGGAAGCCGCGTCGCTCGAGGACCTCGATGCGGCCGTCTCGCTGAACCTGCGCTGCGCGATCCAGTGCGCGCAGGCGGTTGTGCCGGGCATGAAGTCGCGCCGCTTCGGCCGCATCGTCAGCATCTCCAGCCGCGCTGCGCTGGGCAAGGAACTGCGCACCGTGTATGCGGCGACCAAGGCCGGCTTGCTCGGCATCACGCGCACCTGGGCGCTCGAACTCGGTCGCGACGGCATCACGGTCAACGCAATCGGTCCGGGGCCGATCGCCACCGATCTGTTCAAGCGCGCCAATCCGCCCGACAGCCCGCGCACCAAGGCGATCATCGACAGCGTGCCCGTGGGACGCCTCGGCACGCCGGCTGATATTGCGCACGCGGTGGCGTACTTCGCCGACGCGCGATCGGGCTATGTCACCGGCCAGGTCCTGTACGTCTGCGGCGGCATGACCTGCGGCGTGGCGCCGATGTGATCGCGCGGCGTGTCCGCCGCGCCTGAACCGCAACGAAGGGCTACCGCATGAACAGGACCAGACCCGCCGCCGACCTTCAGGCCGTTGCCGCCGAGGCCTTCGCCATGCTGGAGACGGGGACGCAGGTGGCGCCCTTTTCCGTGCGCATGGACGGGTTCGATCTGGCTGCCGCGTATCGTGCTGCTGCCGACGTGCATGCGATGCGCGTCGTGCGCGGCGAAAAGCCGGTTGGTCGCAAGATCGGTTTCACCAACCGCACGATCTGGGCCGAGTACGACGTGTGGGCGCCGATTTGGGGTTACATGTACGACCGCACGATCGGCGACTTGCCGGCCGGCAAGGGCGAGATCGACGTGCGCGGGCTGGCCGAGCCGCGCATCGAACCGGAGATCGTCTTCGGTATCGGCCGCGCACCCGAGGCGGGGATGGATGAGGCCGCACTGGCGGGCTGCATCGACTGGGTCGCGCACGGATTCGAAATCGTGCAGTCGATCTTTCCTGACTGGCGTTTCACCGCACCGGACACCGTGGCGGCATACGGCCTGCATGGCGCGCTGCGCATCGGGCCGCGGCGGCGCATGGGTGGCGTCGATGAATCCTGGCGCGAGGCGCTGGCTTCGTTCGAGATCGACCTGCAATGCGATGGAAGACAAGTCGACCACGGCCGCGCCGCCAACGTGCTCGACGGCCCGCTGTTCGCGCTGCGGCATCTCGTCGAGGTGCTCGCTGCCGACCCGGCGCAGCCGCCGCTGGCCGCGGGCGAGATCGTCACCACCGGCACGCTGACGCGGGCCTTTCCGGTCGCTTCCGGCCAGACTTGGTCGACGACGCTGCACGGTATTGAACTTCCGGGGCTGCAACTGCACCTGCGTTGAACGCATATGCACTTCGACGTTCCTGATCCGCGCTACACCGGCTCCGCGCACTCGCACGCGCTGCTGGCGCTGGCGGTGCGGCTGTCGCTTGGTTTCGTGGCGCTGCTCTGGCTCATCCACCTGATGAACTGGGGGCTCGAACTGGACCCGCGACCGCTCGGTCTGCGGCCGCGCGATTGGATCGGCCTGGTCGGCATCGTCACGGCGCCACTGGTGCACGGCGACTTCGCGCATCTGTTCGCCAACTCCGTGTCGCTGGCGGTGGTCGGCGCGGCGCTGCTGTTTCTCTATCCGCACTCGACGTTGCGGGTGCTGCCGGCCGTGTACCTCGGCAGCGGCATTCTCGTGTGGATCTTCGGCCGCGACTCGGTGCATCTCGGCGCCAGCGGACTCGTCTACGGGCTGGTCGGCTACGTGTTCGTCGCCGGCCTGCTGCGCCGCGACCGGCGCGCGATCGCGGCCTCGCTGCTGGTGGCGTTCATGTACGGCTCGCTCGCCTGGGGCGTGCTGCCAATCCAGCCCGGCGTGTCGTGGGAGACGCACCTGGCCGCCGCGGTGATCGGCGTGCTGCTCGCACCGGCCCTGCGCAAGCTCGACATCCCGCCGCGCAAGCGCTACGCGTGGGAAGACGAGCCGGAGCAGTCCGACGACGGGCCGGACGACATGCCGTTCGACGAACCGGAGCCGTCGCGCCCCGACGAACGCGAGCGGATGCTTCACTAGTTAGCGGCGGGCCGCACGCGTCCGCCGAACGACGCCGATGGTCAGCGCGACCTTCCGCTTCTACGAGGAACTGAACGACTTCCTGCCACCGGCGCGACGTCGGCGCGACTTCACGGTGCCGTGCGCGCGCGGCGCCACGACCAAGCACATGATCGAGGCGCTCGGCGTGCCGCACACGGAGGTCGAGCTGGTACTGGTCGACGGCGAATCGGTCGGCTTCGACCGCGTGCTGCGCGACGGCGAGCGGGTGGCGGTGTATCCGAAGTTCGAGGCGCTCGACGTCACGCCGCTGCTGCGCGTGCGCGCGGCGCCGCTGCGCGAAACCCGCTTCATCGCCGACGCGCATCTGGGCGGACTGGCGCACCTGCTGCGGCTGCTGGGCTTCGACACGCTGTACGACAACGGCTGGCACGACGGCGACCTCGTTCGGCGCGCGCTTAAGGACGGCCGCATCGTGCTGACGCGCGACCGCGAGCTGCTGAAGCGGCGCGAGCTCACGCACGGCTGCTACGTGCGCGCGTTGCGCCCGCAGCCGCAGCTGCGCGAGATCGTCGAACGGCTCGACCTGGCGCGGAGCAGCAAGCCGTTCACCCGTTGCCTGGCCTGCAACGCGTTGCTGGCGCCGGTCGACAAAGAGAAGGTGCTGCCGCAGCTGCCGCCGAAGGTGCGCGAGCAGCACGAACGCTTCACGATCTGCACCGGCTGCCAGCGCGTGTACTGGGAAGGCTCGCACTGGCGGCGCATGCGGGGGCTGGTGGACGGGATGGTCAAGTGACAGTGGTCGGCAGTTTCGGCAAACGCGTTTCGCCCGATTCAACAGGAGGTGCGGACCATAGGCGCATCTTGACGAATCGCCCGAGGGGCAGGTCGGGCATCGAGGCCAGCCACGAGATCGAGAAAGCTACGATGGCATCGCGCATGGCCTACGCCGCACGCGGGTCGCGTTGCGGAAGCTCGATATCCGAGGCGCCGCGAAGGTGCCGGCGCGCGGCTCGAATGCCAGCCATCGGCACGACTGCCGATTGCCGATTCTCCCTACAGAGCGGGCGCCTGTCCGGCGTCCCGGCGAGACTTCGGCACGCCGTCCTCCCTGGCTGATCAATTCGGTCGCGACATTGTCACAGGTCAATCTTGGCAACCCCGGTGCGCGTAGAAACGTCTGGCGGCAGCAAGCGCCGCGATCGCGCGGCGTGTGCGATGGTCGCGAAGGAGTCAGACATGCTCGAAGGCAAAGTGAATGCGACCCGTCACCTGATGACGGGTGTCGGGTTGATGCTGGCTGCACTGGGAAACACGGGCGCCGTATTCGCGCAGGACGTGCCACGCTCGTTCGTTGCCTCGCCTGAGATTTACAAGGTCCTGGCGGAAAACGGGCAGTACCGACTGATCGAGGGCGTGTGGCAACCCGGTCAACGCTCGCAGTTCCACATGCAGCCGGTCGCGGGCTTCTACTACGTCACCGAGTGCACGCAACTGTTCAAGCGGCCGGATGGCTGGGTCGAAGGCGGTTTCGTTCGTCCGGCGGGATCGGGGCGCATCCAGTCGGCGATGCCGGTGTGGTCGGTGGAAAACGTCGGCAAGTCGGCTTGCCGGGTCATCATGTTCGAGCCGAAATAGTCAGCGGTCGCGGCGGCGCGAAAGTGAGAGGACGCGCTGGAGAGCTCGGCGGCATTCAGAGCACGCCGCGCCCCTTTGGGTCGTATGACGCTGACGCCGCAGGGCGCCCATGAAGTGCGGCAACTGATCGAAATGTCCACCGACGGCGGCCGTACCTGGCGACCGCCGTTCGCTGCCCGCTACCTGCGCCGTCGCCTTGCTGCTCCGGCCATTCCGACGTGCCCGCCCTGCTTGCCCGGGTACCACCTCCGCCGATGGACGGCGACCACGCTGGCGGGACCGAATATGCGGCTTGATAGACGGTGACACGCGCCACCATCGTGGGCACGACTGCACGGGTGGGCGGAGCGCGATCTGCTGCGACAATCGGCCGGACACCGAGGACACGAATGAAGCATTTCGAAATCGCGCGGCTGCCCGCCGCATTCGGGCGGCTGGCTGCAATCTTGTTGGCGGCCGGCGCGCTGGCCGGCTCGCACGCGGGCGCAACGGCGCAGGAAATCTCGATCTCCTGCGGCGCCGTCGGGCTGGAGCTGCAGTTCTGCACCGAGGGTGTCGAAGCGTGGTCGAAACAGAGCGGCGTCAAGGTGCGGATCGTGTCGACGCCGAACTCGACCTCGGCGCGGCTGGCGCTGTACCAGCAGCTGCTCGCCGCCGGCGCCGACGACATCGACGTGTTCCAGGTCGACGTGATCTGGCCCGGCATCCTCGCCGCGCACTTCATCGACCTGCGGCCCTACGCCAAGGGCGCGACCGCCGATCAATTCGCGACGATCATCGACAACAACACCGTGGACGGCCGGCTGGTCGCGCTGCCGTGGTTCATCGACGCCGGGCTGCTGTACTACCGCAAGGACCTGCTCGAGAAGCACGGGGCGAAGCCGCCGGTCACATGGCAGGAGCTGACGGCCACGGCGAAGAAGGTGATGGACGCCGAGCGCAAGGCCGGCAACGAGCGGATGTGGGGCTTCGTCTGGCAGGGCAAGGCCTACGAGGGGCTGACCTGCAACGCGCTCGAGTGGATCGACGCCTTCGGCGGTGGCGCGATCGTCGACGCGGCAGGCGGGAACACCGTGAACAACCCGCGGGCGGCGCAGGCCCTGGCACTGGCCGCCGGCTGGGTCGGCACGATCTCGCCGACGGGCGTGCTCAACTACAGCGAGGAGGAAGCGCGCGGCGTGTTCCAGTCCGGCAATGCGGTGTTCATGCGCAACTGGCCGTACGCGTGGTCGCTTGCCAACAGCGACGACAGCCCGGTCAACGGCAAGGTCGGCGTGGCCGCGCTGCCGAAGGGCGGCCCGGCAGGCAAGCACACCGGAACGCTCGGCGGCTGGCAGCTGGCGGTCAGCAGGTACTCGAAGCATCCGGCGCAGGCGGCGGACCTCGTGCTGTACCTGACCTCGCGCGCCGAGCAGAAGCGCCGCGCCATCGAAGGCTCGTACAACCCGACCATCACCGCGCTGTACGACGATCCGCAGGTGCTGCAGGCGGTGCCGTTCGTTGGCAGCCTGCGCGAGACCTTCACCAGCGCTGTGGCGCGGCCGTCGCGGGTGACCGGTGCGAACTACAACAAAGTCTCGACCGAATTCTGGGAAGCGTCCCACTCAGTGCTGAGCGGCAGGGCGAAAGCGCCGGCCGCGCTGTCGCGTCTCGAGCGCCGGCTGAAGCGGATCAAGCGCGGCGGCTGGTGAGCGGCGTCGGCGCGGGCAACGACAGCCAGCGGCGCGGGAGCGGGTGAACACGCCTGACGCGGCAGGCGGCACAATCGCCCGCGGAGCGGGACAAGAAAAAATGGCCCAATCGACACTGACGCGCAGCCGCATCCGCGCGGCGTGGCTCTTCCTGTCGCCGATGCTGGCGGTGTTGCTGCTGGTGGCGGCGTGGCCGCTGGCGCGCACGATCTGGTTCGGCTTCACCGACGCCAACCTCTCCGCCCTCGGCGAGTGGCGCTTCATCGGCTTCGAAAACTACCTGGCCCGCTACGACGGCGAGTGGTTCGGCCTGCTGGTCGACCGCGACTGGTGGAACGCGGCGGCTAACACGCTGTGGTTCACGGTCGTCTCGGTGGCGCTGGAAACCGTGCTCGGCATGGCGATCGCGCTGGTGCTGCACAGCGCGTTCAGGGGCCGCGGCTGGGTGCGCGCGGCGGTGCTGATTCCGTGGGCGATCCCGACCATCGTCTCGGCCCAGATGTGGAACTGGATGCTGAACGACCAGTTCGGCGTCATCAACGCGGCGCTGATGACGCTGGGCATCCTTGACGCACCGGTGGCCTGGACCGCCGACCCCGACACCGCGATGTGGGCGGTGGTGATGGTCGACGTCTGGAAGACGACGCCGTTCATGGCACTGCTGCTGCTCGCCGGCTTGCAGATGATCCCGGGCGACATCTACGAAGCGGCGAAGATCGACGGCGTCAGCCCGATCCGGGTGTTCTTCAAGGTCACGCTGCCGCTGCTGAAGCCGGCGCTGCTCGTCGCCGTGATCTTTCGCGGACTCGACGCGCTGCGCGTGTTCGACGTCATCTACGTGCTCACCGCCAACTCGCGCGAGACGATGTCGATGTCCGTCTATGCGCGCCAGCAGCTGGTGGACTTCCAGGAGGTCGGCATCGGCTCGGCGGCCTCCACACTGCTGTTCATGGTGATCGCGGTGCTGACCGTGCTCACGCTGATGGCCGGCCGCGTCGACCTTGCCGGGAAAAGCGCGCGATGAAGGCCGAGAGATTGCTGCGGCAGTCGGGGCTGACGCTGCTGGTGGCGCTGATCGTCTTGTATTCGGTGTTCCCCTTCTATTACGCGGTAATCACCTCGCTGCGCTCGGGCAGCGCCATCTTCTCCACCTCGCTGCTGCCCACCGCGTTCGCCTTCGACAACTACGTCGCTACGTTCACCGAGCAGCCGTTCGCGCGCAACATCGTCAATTCGGTCGTTGTCGCTTCGGCGGTGGTCGCGGCGTCGCTGTTCCTCGGCGTGACTGCCGCCTACGCGCTGGCGCGCGTCAGCTTCCGCGGCCGCGGGCTGCTGCTGCTGACGATCCTGTCGGTGTCGATGTTCCCGCAGGTGGCGGTGCTGTCGGGCATGTTCGAGCTGATCCGGGCCCTGGGCCTGTACAACGCACTGCCCGGGCTGATCCTGTCGAACATGATCCTCACCCTGCCGTTCACCGTCTGGGTGCTGACCACCTTCATGCGCGAACTGCCGAAGGAGCTGGAGGAGGCGGCAGTGGTCGATGGCGCCAGCGACTGGGTGATCGTGCGCCGCGTGTTCCTGCCGCTGCTCGGCCCGGCGCTGGTCACCACCGGACTGCTCGCCTTCATCGCCGCCTGGAACGAGTTCCTGTTCGCGCTGACCTTCACGCTGACCAACGAGCAGCGCACGGTGCCGGTGGCCATCGCGCTGATCACCGGCGCCAGCGCCGAGGAACTGCCGTGGGGCAACCTGATGGCGGCCAGCGTGATCGTCACCGTGCCGCTGATCGTGCTCGTCCTGCTGGCGCAGCGCAAGATCGTCTCGGGCCTGACCGCGGGCGCGGTCAAGGGCTGAGGGGGGATTGTGACCGGTGGCGAATGGTGGCGCGGCGCGGTGATCTATCAGGTCTATCCGCGCAGCTTCCGGGACGCCAGCGGCGACGGGGTCGGGGACCTGCCCGGCATCGCCGAGCGGATGGATTATATAGCGTCGCTGGGCGTCGACGCGGTCTGGATTTCGCCGTTCTTCAAGTCGCCGATGAAGGATTTCGGCTATGACGTCGCCGACTACCGCGCCGTCGACCCGCTGTTCGGCACGCTGAAGGATTTCGACCGGATCCTGCATCGCGCGCATGACGTCGGTCTCAAGGTGTTGATCGACCAGGTGCTGAGCCATACCTCGGACCAGCACGACTGGTTCGCGCAAAGCCGCCGGGATCGCGAGAACCCGAAGGCCGACTGGTACGTCTGGGCCGACCCGAAGCCGGACGGCACTCCGCCGAACAACTGGCTGTCGGTC
>JBFGOX010000034.1:0-11423 GCA_041565015.1 Burkholderiaceae bacterium | reverse complement strand
GGAAAGACGCAGACCAGCTGCCCGTCGCGCAGTGCTGCCGACACGTCGTCGAAGGCGCGCTCCATCATCTGCGCGTCGACCTTGGCCGGCGCGATCGGGATCGCCTTGACCTGGCGGAACAGCCACGACAGCACCGGCACGCGGAAGATCTGGTGGTCCATCACGAACCGGATCGGCCGCGGGCTCATCGCCATCAGCACCAGCGCATCGGCGAACGACACGTGGTTGGCGACGATCAGCGCCGCGCCGGCGGCCGGAATGCGTTCGGTGCCCTGCTTGCGCACGCGGTAGACGGCGCTGACCAGCACCCACGACAGGAAGCGCAGCAGGAACTCGGGCACCAGCGTGTAGATGTAGATCGCCACCAGCGCATTGAGCAGCGCCGTGGCCAGGAACAGCTGCGGGATGCTCCAGTGCCAGACGCCGAGCGCCAGCGCTCCAAAACCGGCAGCGAGGATCAGGAACAGCGCGTTCAGGATGTTGTTGGCGGCGATGATCCGCGACCGGAACGACGGCTCGCTGCGGGTCTGGATCAGCGCGTACAGCGGCACGCTGTAGAAGCCGGAGAACGCCGCCAGCAGCGCCAGGTCGGCGAGCACTCGCCAGTGCGCCGGCTGACCGAGGAACTGCGCCAGCGTCTGCATCTGCGCCAGCGGCAGCCCATTGGCGGCGAAGTACAGGTCAACGGTGAAAAGCGTCATGCCGATCGAACCGAACGGCACCAGGCCGAGTTCGACCTGGTGGCGCGAGAAGCGCTCGCAGGCGAGCGAGCCGATACCGATGCCGACCGAGAACACCGCCAGCAGCAATGTGGCCACCGACGGCGCGCCGCCGAGCACGTTCTGCGCGAACTGCGGAAACTGGGTCAGGAAAACGGCGCCGAAAAACCACAGCCACGAGATACCGAGCACCGACAGGAACACCGCGCGGTCGCGCCGCGCCACCTGCACCGTCTGCCAGGTCACGGTGAACGGATTGACGTCGATCTTCAACGTCGGCGCCACCGGCTCGACCGGCGGAATCGCCCAACTCGCCGCCAGCCCGGCCAGCGCCAGCAGCACGCAGCTGGCCGCCGCATACAGGTGACCGTGCGCGCTGGCATCGATCAGCACGCCGGCAGCGAGCGTGCCGAGCAGAATCGCCACGAACGTGCCCGTCTCGACCAGTCCATTGCCGCCGACGATCTCGTCGCCGCGCAGCACCTGCGGCAGATACGCATACTTGGCGGGACCGAACAGCGTCGAGTGCAGCCCCATCAGGAAGGTGCAGGCGGCAAGCACCGTGAAGCTCGCCGCGAAAAAGCCCCAGGCAGCGGCGAGCATGATGCCGACTTCGAGCAGCTTCACCGCGCGCATCACGCGCGCCTTGTCGTACTTGTCGGCGATCTGGCCGCTGGTGGCGGAGAACAGCAGGAACGGCGCGATGAACAGGCCGGCGATCAGGTTCACCGCCACCGCCGGCGGCAGCGACGAATACTCGGCCGCGCGGTAGGTGACCAGCAGCGTAAACGCGTACTTGAAGATGTTGTCGTTGGCCGCGCCGAGGAACTGGGCGGCGAAGAACGGCGCGAAGCGGCGTTGCGTGAGCAGCGTGAACTGGCTGTGCGTCTGGCTCATCGGCGGATGCGGTTCATGCACACGCGCCGCATGCTAGGCAAGGCCGACGCAGCCCGGCAGCCGCGCGCCAGAAGGTAGAGCATCGCGCGACTTCCGGTTGCAGCACGGTCAACCGAGTGCAGCTTCGGCCAGCGCCTGGCCCGACAGATACGCGCCCTCGATGCGCGGCCCGTCGCACCAGTCGCCGGCCATGCCCAGCCGATGGGTCTCGTCCCACAGGAATTGCTGCGGCAGCGGATTCAGCGGCGTGGCATGCGTCCAGCGCAGCGCGCGCACGTGCAACGGAATCAGGGTGCGCCGCAGCCTTGCCGAAAACGACCGGGCCAGCCAGCGAGCAACCTGCGCCTCTTCCATGTCGAAATAGCGGCGCGACCAGCGCGGCTTGGCGTGCAGGACCCAGCGCTCGGCGACGCCCTCGACCCGTCCGCGTCGCGGCTTGCTGCTGTCCAGCGCCACCCAGCCCAGTATCGGGTCGTCGTTGATGAAAGCGCCCTCGAATTCGGCACCGCTCTTGTTGGCCAGCGCCAGCATGACCGCCCAGCAGGGATCCCATTGCACGGTCCGTGCCTGTTCGGCCAGCGGGGTGTGCTCGAGCAGCAATGCCGCCGCGGCGTCGGACGGCACCGCCACGCAGACGGCGTCGAAAGGCCCGAACCTGCCGCCGGCCGGCGCTTCGCCATCGAGAAACCAACCCTCGCCGCCGCGCGTCAGGCCCGCGATCGGCGTCGAGAAGCGCACGTCGAGGCCATTCGCCAGGTGCAGGCCGAGCCGTCGAGCGCCGGGGACCGGCACGAATCGCTCCGCCGAAGGTGTCTTGTTCTCGATGTCGCCGTTGCCGAACGCAACGATTCGGCCACGCCAATGCTGGACGATGCCGTCGGCTTCCCATCGCCGCACGGCGGTCACGAAACGCTCCGCGCGCGCGGTCAGGTACTGCGCACCATGGTCGTAGGGTCCGGCCTGTTCGATCAGCGTCGCCGCCCGCCCGCCCGGAACCTGTTCCCGCTCGAAGACGGTGACCGTCGCGCCCGCCTCACGCAGCGTCCGCGCGCAGGCCAGCCCAGCAATGCCTGCGCCGATGATTGCGAATCGCGCAGGCGACGGCGTCAATTGCCGACTGACTCCTGCTCGGGCCAGTCGCGTATGTAGGCCTTCAGCATTCGGTTCTCGTAGCTCTGCTCTTCGAGAACGGCCTTGGCGACGTCATAGAAGGAAACGACGCCGAGCAGCGTGCCGCCGTCGAGCACGGGCAGGTAGCGGGCATGTTCCTCGAGCATCATGCGCCGCAACTCCATCACGTCGGTGTCCGGACCGACCACATTCGGCGTCGCCATGACATTGCGAACGACGATCTCGCCGACCGATCCGCCGTTGGCGTGCACGGTGCTGATCACTTCGCGAAAGCTCAGCATGCCGACCAGTTCGCCGCGATCCATGACGACCACCGAACCGATATCGTTTTCGGCCATCGTCTGCACCGCCGACCACAACGTGGCACTCGGCGTGACCGTGAACAGCGTGTTGCCCTTGACTCGCAGAATGTCCGCTACTTTCATTGCCGCGCCTCCTCGATCAGGCCGGTGGACCTGGCGACTCTGACAGACGCCGTGATGCTACGCCGCCATCGGTCCGATGCAAACGCGACATGTCGCGCCTACCGCATTCAGATGGCCCGCAGCCAGCCGAGACCGGCCGATGTGCCGCCGGCCGCCGTGCCGCGCGCGGGCCGATATTCGCAACCGACCCAGCCGCCGTAGCCGAGCCGGTCGATCAGGGCAAACAGGTGTCGGTAATCCACCTCACCGAGATCGGGCTCGGTCCGGTCGGGCACGCCGGCGATCTGCAGGTGCGCGAGCAGCGGGAGGTGCCGCTCGAAGTTCCGCGTCAGGTCGCCCTCGGCGATCTGCAGGTGATAAAAATCCATCTGCAGGCCCAGATTGTCCTCGTGCAGCGCGGCGATGACTTCCGCCGCCTGCCGCTGCGTGCGCAGGAAGTAGCGCGGTACGTCGCGTGTATTGATCGCCTCGATCGTGACGGTGATGCCGTGCGGCCGCATCGCCGCGCAGGCATAGGCGATGTTGCGCAGGTAGGTGCGCAGGCAGTCGTCCTCGCCCGCATCCGCCTCCGGCCGCCCGGCCAGCACGTGCACGCGTGGGCACCGCAGCGTGCGGGCGTAGTCGAGCGCCTGCGCTATCGACGCCTCGAAGTCCGCTTCTCTTCCCGGCAGTGCCGCCAGGCCGCGCTCCTCGTTGTCTTCGCGGCCGCGCGGCGCGTTCAGCAGCACCAGCGGCATGCGCGCCGCTCCGAGCGCGCGGCCGAACTCCGCCGCCGGCACTTCGTAAGGCGCCTGCACTTCGACGGCCGCGAAACCGTCGCGCGCCGCCGCTTCGATGCGGTCCAGCAACGGATGCTCCGGGTACATCATCGACACGTTGGCGGCGAAGCGCGGCATCTGTGCTAGGTCAGCATCGTCTTGAAATGCTCGACCTCGCGCATCACCGCGGCCCGCAGCGAAGGCTCCCACACGGAGTGGCCGCCGTCGGGCACGACCGTATAACGCGCACCGGACCAGGCGCGCGCTAGTTCGTCGGCGTTGGCGGTCGGGCAGATCATGTCGTAACGGCCCTGAACGATCGCCGCCGGCAGGCAGGCAATTCGATGCAGATCGGCAAGCAGCTGGTCCGGCGCCAGGAAACACTCGTGCGCGAAGTAGTGCGCCTCCAGCCGCGCCAGGCCGATCGACTCCTCCGCATACTGGCGCGCCAGATCGGGATTCGGCAGCAGCGTCGAGCAGTTCGCCTCGTACTCGCTCCAGGCGCGGGCGAACGGCACGTGCACGCGCAGGTCGGGGTGAAAAAGGCGCTTCAGATAGCCGGCCAGCAGGTCGCTGCGCTCGGCTTCCGGCAGCATGCCGGCGAAGCGCCGCCATGATTCCGGGAAGATGTGACGCAACCCGTACAGGAACCACTGGATCTCCGCCTTGCGGCCGAGGAACACGCCACGCAGCACGAACCCGAGGCAGCGCTCGGGATAGGTCTCGCCGTAGGCCAGCGCCAGCGTGCTGCCCCACGAGCCGCCGAACACCAGCCACTTGGGCACGCCGAGGTACTGGCGCAGCAACTCGATGTCGCGCACCAGATGCCGTGTCGTGTTGTCGAGCGCCTCGCCCAGCGGCGTCGAGTTGCCCGCGCCTCGCTGGTCGAACAGCACGATGCGGAAGACTTCGGGATCGAAGAAGCGTCGATGCTCGACCGAACAGCCGCCGCCGGGACCGCCGTGCAGGAACAGCACCGGGACGCCGAGCGGATTGCCGCAGGTCTCCCAGTACATCGTGTGCACGTCGTCGAGCGCCAGCATGCCCTGGTCATAAGGCTCGAGTGCCGGGTACAGATCGGCGCGCATGTCCATGCGTGGCATTATGCCGTCGGCCCCGTAACGGCCTGAATCGGTCGAACGGATTGCGACCTTCGCGCGCCAATTCATTACTGACTGCGATACCCGCGATGAGCAAGTACCCCGGCTTCGACACGCTGGCGCTGCATGCCGGCCAGGCCCCCGACGTCGCAACAGGCAGCCGCGCGGTGCCGATCTACGCCTCGACGTCGTTCTGCTTCGACGACTCCGAGCATGCGGCTTCCTTGTTCAACATGGAACGCGCCGGGCACGTCTATTCGCGCATCTCGAACCCGACGGTCGCGGTGCTCGAGGAGCGAGTGGCGGCGCTCGAGCAGGGTGTGGGCGCCATCGCGACCGCCAGTGGCCAGGCGGCGCTTCACCTGGCGATCGTCACCCTGATGGGCGCTGGTGGTCACATCGTCGCCAGCCGCGCGCTGTACGGCGGATCGCACAACCTGCTTGCCTACACGCTGAAGCGCTTCGGCATCGAGACCAGCTTCGTCGATCCGCGCGCGCTCGATGCGTGGCGGGGCGCGATCCGCCCGGACACGCGGCTGCTTTTCGGCGAGATCCTCGGCAACCCGGGCCTCGACGTGCTCGACGTGCCGGCGGTGGCTGCGCTCGCGCACGAGCATCGTCTGCCGCTGCTCGTCGACAGCACCTTCACCACGCCGTACCTGATGCAGCCGGTCGCGCTCGGCGCCGACCTCGTCTATCACTCGGCGACCAAGTTCATCGGCGGTCACGGCGTGGCCATCGGCGGCGTGCTGGTCGACGGCGGCAGTTTCGACTGGCAGGCCAGCGGCAAGTTCGATCTGATGACGCGGCCGTACGAAGGCTTTCACGGCATGGTGTTCGCCGACGAAAGCACGGTGGCGCCGTTCCTGCTGCGCGCGCGCCGTGAGGGGCTGCGCGACTTCGGCGCCTGCATGGCAGCGCACACCGCGTTCCTGCTGCTGCAGGGCCTGGAGACGTTGCCGCTGCGCATGGCACGGCATGTCGAGAACACGCGCAAGGTGGTGGCTTTTCTCGCTGCGCACCCGCTGATCGCTTCGGTTGCCTACCCGGAACTGCCGTCGCATCCAGACCAGCAGTTGGCGCAGCGACTGCTGCCGAAGGGCTGCGGCGCGGTCTTCAGTTTCGACCTGAAGGGTTCGCGCGCGGCGGGGCGCAAGTTCGTCGAATCGCTGCAGGTCTTTTCGCACCTGGCCAATGTCGGCGATGCGAAATCGCTGGTGATCCATCCGGCGTCGACGACGCATTTCCGCGTGCCCGACGCCGAACTCGCGGCGGCCGGCATCACGCAGGGAACGATCCGGCTGTCGATCGGCCTGGAGGATCCGGCCGACCTGATCGACGATCTCGGCCGCGCACTGAAGATTGCCGCGAAGGTGGCCTGAATGAAAATCGGCCCGCCCGGCAGCCAGATCTACGCCTACACCGGCGGCAAGACGTTCGATCCGGCCTTGCCCTGCATCGTCTTCATTCACGGTGCGCAGCACGACCACAGCGTGTGGATCCTGCAGTCGCGTTTTCTCGCCCACCATGGCTGCGCGGTGCTGGCGCTCGATCTGCCCGGGCACGGCCGCAGCGATCCGCCGGCGTTCAATACGGTCGAAGCCATCGCTGCCCGGATCGCCGCTGCACTCGAGCCGCTGGCAAGCCCCCGCCTGCTGCTGGTTGGCCACAGCATGGGCTCGCTCATTGCGCTGGAAGTGGCGCGGCGACTGCCGGCGCGGGTCGCCGGGGTGGCGCTGGCCGCCACCGCCGCGCCAATGCGCGTGTCGGACGCCCTGCTCGCCGCCACGCGTGACGATCCGGCTGCGGCGATGGACATGATCAACGTCTGGTCGCACAGCCCGGCCACCGCGCCGTTCGCCGTGCGGCCAGGCAACCCCGGCCCCGGATTCAACGTCGTCTGGCAGAACCTGCGGCTGATGCAGCGCATCGCTGCGCTCAACGGGCCGCAAGTGCTGCCGACCGACTTTGCCGCCTGCAACGCCTACGACGGCGCGCTCGCGGCGGCGCGGGATTTGCAGTGCCCGGCGCTTTTCATCCTCGGCGAACGCGATCAGATGACGCCGCCGAAGGCGGCGAAAGCGCTGGTCGATGCCTTCGACGATCGCACGGTCGTCACGCTCGCCGGCACCGGCCACGCGATGATGACCGAGAATCCTGATGGACTCCGCCGCGCGCTGGCGCAGTTCGCGCAGCGGGTGTTCGCCGGCACCGCCGCGTAGCGTTCGCGGTGCGGCTCGACGCAGTCAACTGGGACACGTATTGGCTGTATGTGCTGACCGAGGCGGCACTGAGCCTGTCGCCCGGTCCGGCCGTGTTGCTGGTCATCGCCTACGGCATGGCGCAGGGCGCCCGCCGATCGCTTTGTGCCGGCGCCGGCATTCTGTCGGCCAATGCGATCTACTTCGCGCTGTCGGCCACCAGCCTCGGCGCGATCCTGGTGGCCTCGGAGACGTTTTTCTCGGTGGTCCGCTGGTGCGTCGCCGCCTACCTCGTGTACCTGGGCCTGTCCGCACTGCTCGGACAGCCATCGCCGATCACCGTATCCAAGGCAGCGGCGCGTGAAACATCGCTGTCGTCGATCTACGTGTCCGGATTGGCGTTGCAGTTGGCCAATCCGAAGACGCTGGTGTTCTTCATCGCCATCCTGCCGCAGTTCGTCGATGCGCGGCTGCCGGTCGGTGCCCAGATGCTGTGGCTGGCAGCCGGTTCGGTGATTCCGGAATTCTTCATCCTCGGCGGTTACGGCTTTGCCGCCTCGCGCGCGGCGCGCCTGGCCACCGACGCGAGATTTGCCCGTCTCACCGATCGCGTCGCCGGCCTGCTGGTGCTCGCCGCTGCCGCGATGGTGCTGAGCGTGACAAGCCGCTGACGATCGTTCTGGTGTTCGACGGCGCCCGCCGCATGATGGGCATCGCGCTGCCGTTGATCTGCCTGACGTTCCTGCTGTACGCGCTGTTCGGTGAATACCTGCCCGGCGTGCTGGCGCATCGCGGTTACGGGCTCGACCAGGTCGTCGGTCAGCTCGGTTTCGGCACCGAAGGCATCTACGGCACGCCGATATACGTGTCGTCGTCGTACATCTTCCTGTTCATCCTGTTCGGCGCCTTCCTCGAGCAAGCGGGCATGATCAAGCTGTTCCCCGATTTCGCGCTCGGCACCTTCGGCCACACGAAGGGCGGCCCCGCCAAGGTGGCTGTGATTTCCTCCGGCCTGATGGGCACGATCAACGGCTCGGGCGTGGCCAACGTGGTGACGACCGGCCAGTTCACGATTCCGCTGATGAAGCGCTTCGGCTACCGGCCGGCGTTTGCCGGCGGCGTCGAAGCGACCTCGAGCATGGGCGGGCAGATCATGCCGCCGGTCATGGGCGCGGTGGCCTTCATCATGGCCGAGACGATCAACGTGCCGTACGTGGAAATCTGCATCGCGGTGGCGATCCCGGCGCTGTTGTACTTCTTCACCGCCTTCGTGATGGTGCATCTCCAAGCGGGACGCGCCAAACTGCTCGGCATCCCGAAGGACGAACTGCCAAATCCATGGCAGGCGCTGGTGCCGCGCTGGTACCTGGTGCTGCCGCTGGCGATGCTGGTCTTCCTGCTGTTTTCGGGCTACACGCCGCTGTTTTCCGACTGGGTCGGCCCTGGCACCGGCCTCACGACGCTGGAGGCCTGTCGTCGGCACCGGGCAGGTTGAGGGCCTCGGCGAGCGGCAACTGCAGCCAGCGCGCCCGCAAGCCGTCCTCGAGCCACGCGCGCAGCGGCGGCTGCATGGCGAGCAGCGAGTTGGCCGGGTCGACGGCGAGCCGCGCGAACGCCGGCAGCAGCGTCGTCGCCGCGGTATCGCAGGTCAGCAACCATTTCCCGCCGTGCGGACCGTCGAGGCGCGAAACGTAGCCGAGCTGTTCGAGTTCGATCAGCAGCCGCTCGGCCTGGTCTTCGAACGAGCGCACCGCGCGCGCCAGCGTGGCGAGCGGCAGGCGGCCGTCGTCGTCGCCTTCGGCACGCGACCGCAGCAGCGCCCGCAGCAGCGCGACCGCGGTGCCGAAGCGGTTGCCGGCGCGGCGCTCGTCGGCGAAGCGGGTGGCGCGCAGCATCGGCAGCGTGGCGGCGATCGCGGCGCCGAACAGCAGCGCGAACCACGACAGGTACATCCACAGCAGGAACAGCGGCACCGCCGAAAAGGCCCCGTAGACGCCGGTGACGGTCCCGGCACGCATGTAGACGGCGAAGCCGCTGCTGAGCAGTTCGCCGAGCGCCGAGGCGACGTAGCCGCCGATCAACGCGTCGCGCCACATCACCTTGCGGTTGGGCACGATCACGTACAGGCCGGCGAGCACCAGTCCGCCGAGCACGAACGGCGCCACATCCAGCAGCGGCCGCAGCAGCCCGCCCGAGTTCGCCGCTCCGCTCGACAGCGCCAGCACATAGGACGTCGCGCTGAGACTGGCGCCGATCGCCAGCGGCCCCAGCGTCAGCAGCGCCCAGTACACGAGGATGCGCGCCATCAGCGGCCGCTGCTGCCGCACGCGCCAGATGTCGTTCAGCGCCCGATCGACCGTCATGATCATCAGCAAGGCGGCGACCACCAGGAACAGCAGGCCGTAGGTGGTCAGTCCCGCCGCCTTGGCGGCGAAATCGTTCAGGTAGCGCAGGATCGTCGCCGAGATCTGCGGCGGCAGCAGTTCGCGCAGCAGCATCTTCTCCAGCGCGATGCGGTACTCGTCGAACAGCGGGAAGGCGGAGAACACCGCCAGCGCCACCGCCAGCAGCGGCACCAGCGACAGCACGGTGGTGAAGGTGAGGCTGCCCGCAACCTGCGCCAGACGCACGTCCCGGGCCCGCTGCGCGGCAAAGGCGAGCACGTCGCGCGCTTCGTCGACCCAGGGGCCAACGCGGTCGGGCCAGCGGTCGACGCGCGACAGCGTGCCAAACCATTCGACAAGCGCACTTCGCGCGCGGCTGAGATTGGAATTCGACATCGCTTCCTATAATCGGCTTCGATAGTACCGACACCCAAGTGCCTGCCGACGCCGACATCCTCGTGCTGTACTACTCGCGCCACGGCGCGACGCGGCGGCTGGCCGAACTGATCGCGCAGGGCGTCGACACCGTGCCCGGCGCAGCTGCGCGAATGCGCACGGTGCCCCCGGTGGCGCCGCACATCGAAGTGGCTTCGCCGCCCGTGCCGCCGGAGGGCAGCCCCTACGTCGAACTGGCCGACCTCGAACGATGCGACGGACTGGCGCTCGGCTCGCCGACACGATTCGGCAACATGGCCGCTCCGCTGAAACACTTCATCGACAGCACCGCCGGCCTGTGGCTGTCCGGTGGGCTTGCGGGCAAGCCGGCGGCGCTGTTCACGTCGACCAACTCGATGCACGGCGGCCAGGAATCGACCTGTCTGTCGATGATGCTGCCGCTGCTTCATCACGGCATGCTGATCGTCGGCCTGCCCTACACCGAGCCCGACCTGAACGAAACGTCGAGCGGCGGCTCGCCGTACGGCGCCGGCCACCATGCCCGGCTGAGCCAGCAGCCGGTCACCGCCGAGGAAAGCCGGCTGGCAGTCGCCCTCGGCAAGCGGCTGGCCTCGATTGCGCTGAAACTGCGCCGATGAATGTCGCGACGCTGACCCCGGCGCAGCACTTCGCGTGGCGCGTCGCGATCGTGGCCTGGCTGGCGTTGCTATTGCTGACGCTGCTTTGGGAATGGTCGCTGGCGCCGCTGCGGCCGGGCGGCTCGTGGCTGGTGCTCAAGGCGGTCCCGCTGCTGCTACCGCTGCGCGGGGTGCTGCGCGGCGCGGTGCAGCCGATGCAGTGGGCGTTGCTGCTGGTGCTGCTGTACGTCGCCGAGGGCAGCTTGCGCATTGCCGATGCGGCGCCGGTCGATCGGCTGGCGACGATCGAGATCGTCCTGGCGCTGCTCTTCTTCGTCTCCGCTATCGTCTACCTGCGGCCGTTCAAGCAGGCGGCCGGCGCGAGGAAATCGTGAATCTTCTGCAGCCGCTTCGTGACACGGTCGGTGCGCCGAACGTGCTGACCGGTGACGACGCGGCGCCATACCTGACCGACTGGCGCAAGCGTTATTCGGGTCGCGCGCTTGCCGTCGTCCGCCCGGGCAGCACGGCCGAGGTGTCAGCGGTCGTTCGCGCGTGCGCGGCGGCGCGCGCACCGATGGTGCCGCAGGGCGGCAATACGGGACTGGTCGGCGGCGGCACGCCCGACGCATCCGGCAATGCGGTGGTGATCAGCCTGCAGCGGATGAATCGCGTCCGCTCGATCGACACCGCCAACGACACGATGACGGTCGAGGCCGGCTGCGTGCTGCAGGCGGTGCAGCAGGCGGCGCGCGAGCGCGGCCGACTGTTTCCGCTGAGCCTGGCCGCCGAGGG
>JBFGOX010000033.1:0-11954 GCA_041565015.1 Burkholderiaceae bacterium | reverse complement strand
GTGGGACCGAGTTTCATCATGGACATGAAGATGACGGCGGCTGCGCCGCCCATGACGCCCGCTTCGCCGGCTACGAGATCCGCCCGCGGCCGATCCACTCATCGGCGCCGAGCGCCGTCATGGCGACCGCAGGCCACGTCATCCTGTTCGCCTCAAAACGGCATCTTGAACCCCGGCGGCAACGGCATGCCGGCGGTCACCTGCGACATTTTCTGCTGCGTCGTTTCCTCCGCGCGGCGCACGGCGTCATTGAACGCTGCGGCCACGAGATCCTCGAGCATGTCGCGATCGTCGCCGACCAGGCTCGGGTCGATGGCCACCCGCCGAACCTGGTTCTTGCAAGTCATCACCACCTTGACCAGTCCGGCACCCGCCTGCCCCTCGACCTCGACCTGCGCCAGTTCGTCCTGCAGGCGCTTCATGTTCTCCTGCATCTTCTGCGCCTGCTGCATCAGCCCGGCAAGTTGGCCCTTCATCATTCCCTTACCCTCCTTGCAATGCAACGGCGGACACTGCTGGCAGCACCCCGCCGGCCAACTTGCCTGATGCGCGCCTGCGCGCGCCCGGCAGGACAGAAAACGAGCGGACCCGGCTGGTCCCCTCGTGCTGCCCAAACTTCGTGACAACCGAGAACGAAAGGACTCGTCGCGCCGCCGCGTACTTCCCCAACCGATGGTTGAACGTCACCTTCGCGGCCTCACGATTCGCGCGGGCGGATCGACCGCGGTTCGACCTGCGCGCCAAAGTTCTCGATCAATTCTTGCACGAAGGGATCGGCATAGATTGCCTGCTCGGCGTTCTTCAGCCGTTCGGCGCGTGACTGCTCGGCCAGCTTCGCCGCGGTGGTCGCGCCGGCCGTGTTGCCAACCTCGACCGATACCCGCATCGGCCGCCCGAAATGCTGGGTCAGCGCGGCGCGCAGCCGCTCGACGTTAGCCGTCTCGGCGTAGGACTTGATCGACACGCGAAGCCTGAAATGATCGCCATCGGCCGACAGCAGTTCGCTGTGCGCCGCCAGTTCGCGCGCCAGGCCGGCGATGCGCATTTGCCCGACCAGTCGCGGCCAGTCGCCTGGCCCCGGCATCGAGGCGCTGCCGCCTGGCGCCGGCTGCGAAGGCGCGCCTGATGCGGCCGGCGGGACGGGCGCCGTTGCCGTTCCGGCCGCATCGGCAGCCGCCGTCGGTCGCACGCGGTTCGGAGCCCTCGGCCGCGGCGCCATGCCGGACGGCGCCTCTTCACGCGGCGCGAAGGCCAGCATGCGCAACAAGGTCATCGTGAAACCGGCGTACTCGTCGGGAGCCAGGAACAGATCGTTGCGGCCGTGCAGCGCGATCTGGTAGTAAAGCTGCACCTCGTCGGGCGCGAAGGCGGTCGCCAGCCGACCGATTTCAGCGGCGCTTTCGACGTCGTCGCCCACCACCTCGGTCTGTTGCACCAGCGCGATCCGGTGCAGCAGGCTGGCCAGATCGCGCAGGGCCTGGCCGAATGAAAAGCTGCGCGCGGCCATCTCGTCGGCGATCGACAGCATCTGCGGCCCGTCATGCGCGGCAAGCGCATCGAGCAGGCGCACCAGCGTCGTGCCGTCGATCGCGCCAAGCATCGCCTGCACGGCCTGCAGCGAAACGCTGCCGCCGCTGTAGGCAATCGCCTGATCCAGCAGCGACAGGCCGTCGCGCATGCTGCCCCGCGCAGCCCGAGCGATCATCTGCAGCGCTGCCGGCTCGGCTTCGATGCCTTCGGGGCCGAGGACCTCGGTCAGCCGGCCAGCGATTGCCGCCGGTGTCATCTGCTTCAGGTTGAACTGCAGGCAGCGGCTGAGCACCGTGACGGGAATCTTCTGCGGATCGGTGGTGGCCAGGATGACCTTCACGTAATCCGGCGGCTCCTCCAGCGTCTTGAGCATCGCGTTGAAGGCGTGCGAGGTGAGCATGTGCACCTCGTCGATCATGTACACCTTGAAGCGGGCGTTGCTCGGCGCGTAGACGGCGCGCTCGAGCAGCGCCGTCATCTCGTCGACGCTGCGGTTGCTCGCTGCGTCCATCTCGATGTAATCGATGAAGCGCCCGGCGTCGATCGCCGTGCAAACGTCGCACCGGTTGCAGGGTGTGGCCGTGATGCTGCCCTGTCCATCGGCGCCGATGCAATTCAGTGCCTTGGCCAGTATACGAGCCAGCGTCGTCTTGCCGACCCCGCGCGTGCCGGTGAACAGATAGGCATGATGCAGTCGCTTCTGCTCGAGCGCGTTCGACAGCGCCCGCACGACGTGGTCCTGGCCCACGATGGTGGCGAAATCGCGCGGACGCCACTTGCGGGCGAGGGCCTGATACGACATGCACGGCATTCTAACGACGCAAGAAGTGCGGTCGAGCTCGCACCGGCGATCGACTTGTCGTCGCGGCGGCAAACGGGCATCGTGTCGTCGAATTCCCTTGACGCACGCGATTGCCGACGCCCATGCCCGCCAACGAACTGTGTTTCCGCACCGCGACCGAACTGGCGGCGATGATCCGCCGCCGGGAGATCTCCGCCCTCGAACTGATGCAGGCGCATGTCGCGCAGATCGAACGACTCAACCCGCAGGTCAACGCGATCGTCACCTTTCACCCGGAGCGCTCGCTCGAGCGTGCCCGCGCCGCCGACAACATGCTGGCGCGCGGCGAACCACTCGGCGTTCTGCACGGCCTGCCGACCGCGCACAAGGACCTGGTGATGACCAAGGGCGTGCGCACGACCTGGGGCTCGCCGATCTACAAGGACTTCGTTCCCGACGTCGACTCGCTGATCGTCGAGCGGCAGGCCGATGCCGGTGCGATTTCGGTCGGCAAGACGAACACGCCGGAATTCGGTGCCGGCTCGCAGACCTTCAACGCCGTGTTCGGCGCCACGCTCAACCCCTACGAGCCGTCGCGGACCTGTGGCGGCTCCTCCGGCGGCGCCGCGGTGGCGCTGGCCTGCGGCATGGTGCCGATCGCCGACGGCAGCGATCTCGGCGGCAGCCTGCGCAACCCGGCGAGTTTCTGCAACGTCGTCGGCCTGCGGGCCTCGTCCGGCCGGGTGCCGCGCTATCCGACCAGGCTGGCCTGGAACAGCTTTTCCGTCGAAGGCGGCATGGCGCGCACGGTCGAGGATCTCGCCTTGCTGATGCAGGCGATTTCGGGCCCCGACCCGCGCGTGCCGATCGCGCTTTCCGAGCCGGGCTCGCTGTTCGCGCAACCGCTGGCGCGCGAATTCGCCGGCGTGCGCGCGGCCTGGGCGCCGACGCTCGGCGAACTGGCCCCGGTCGATCCGCGCGTGTCGACGGTTGTCGGCGCGCAGCGCTCGACTTTCGAATCGCTCGGCTGCGTCACTGAGGAAGCGATGCCCGACCTGGCCGACGCCGACGAGGTCTTCCGCGTGCAGCGGGCAATGATCTTCACCGCGCAATACGCGGGGCTGTACAAGGGCAAGCGCGAACTGTTGAAGGACACGGTGATCTGGAACATCGAACAGGGCCTGAAGCTCACGGCGGAGCAGATCGGCGGCGCCGAGCTGAAGCGCACGCAGCTATTCGACCGCGTGCACGAGTTCTTCAAGAAATACGAGTTTCTTCTGCTGCCTGTCTCGCAGGTGCCGCCGTTCCCGGTCGAGCAGCACTGGGTCGGCGAGATCGACGGCGTGAAGATGGCCGACTACCTGGAGTGGATGAAGTCGTGCTACCTGATCACCGCCACCGGCCACCCCGCGATCTCGGTGCCTTGCGGCTTCACGGCCGAGGGGCTGCCGGTCGGCGTGCAGATCGTCGGCCGTCATCGAGATGATTTCGGCGTGCTGCAACTCGCCTACGCGTTCCAGCAGGCGACCCAGATCTGGCGGCAGGCGCCGCCGATAGCGGCTTGAGAAGAACGTCTCGCGATCAGTCTCGCCCGCCGAGCGCGGCCAGAGCAGCGCCGGTCAGGCGGCAGATGCGCCAGTCCGACAGCACGTCGGCGCCGAGTGATCGGTAGAAATCGATGGCGGGCTGGTTCCAGTCGAGCACGGCCCATTCGAATCGGGCGCAGCTCCGTTCGACGGCAACTCGCGCCACATGCCGCATCAGCGCCTTGCCATAGCCACGGCTGCGCGCCGCGGGAACGACGTACAGATCTTCCAGATAAAGACCGCGCCGCGCGAGAAATGTAGAAAAGTTGTGGAAGAACAGCGCGAAGCCCACCGCCTCGCGGTCTCGCCAGCCGATCACCGCTTCGATCACCGGCCGCGCGCCGAACAGTTCGTCGCGCAACTGCACCTCGCTGCCGATAACCAGATGCGACAGTTTCTCGTACTCGGCAAGGCCATGGATCAATGACAGCAGGACGCCGGTGTCCTGCGGCTGCGCGGGTTCGATGCGGAAGTTCATCGGAGAGAGGCGAGCCTTGTCCTCGGCACTGCAGGGAATCCGCTATGGCTGCTTCGTTCCCGACCTGACCAGGTTCACAGCCCCTACATGCGAGGGGGCCCGCCGTTACGGATGTTAGCAGCGGCGTCCGCACCGGCGGCGGCAGGGCGGTGCGAGGCGTAAGCTGAGCGCCGAATTCCGCAGGGCAGCGGCTTGTTTCCGCAAAGGAGGCCTGATGAGCGGAGAACGCCTTCTGACCCCTCGCGAAGCCGAGGCCGTGGTTGAAGAGCGCATCGAGCAGTTCGGCTTGGGCGTGCTGCCGCGGGTCAGCGTGACGGTGCTCGAAGACGGCAAATGGCGTGTGGGCTGGGACAACCTTGAAGCCACGGTAGCGCCGATGACCGATGAAGCCTGGCATGCGTGGCTTGAAGAAAATGTCGGGTCGCTCGATGCTGGCGACCTGGAAACGACCGAGAGCTGATCCGGCGCCGGCGCCACCGTACGGGAAGGATGATCCGACACCGATGGTCGGCACGGGCCGTCGAAGGCTCCGCCGCCCGCTCAAGCGGCCACTTCGATCAATTCTCCGTCGGCCGCAACCAGTGCCAGCCGCACCGGCTTGTCGTTCCGGATCGCGCGCAGGACCTCCGCATAGTGCCGCACCTGCGCCTCGTACTGCGCGCGCTCGCTCGGCAGCAGGCGCCACTTAAAGTCGATGATCCACAGCGCGTCGTGTGTCTCCGCCAGCCGATCGACGCGTAACAACTCGCCATCGGCGGCGACCAGCTCGAGCTCGGCCTGCGCAGCCGCAGTGAAGAACTGCGGCAGCCGCGCGCGGACAAGCGTCGCCGACGCGGCCGCCTGTTCAGCCTGCGCGCGCGTCAGCGCAAATGCGCGCCTGATGGTCTCGACGTTCGCCGCCTCGCCCTGCTCGAGCAACGCGTGCCAGGCGCGACCCAAGCGCATTGCCTCGGAATCCGGTTCCTCTGGCCTGCGCAGTCCGGTGGGCAAAGGCGCCGGCAGGAAATCGCGCACCTTGCGCGCAGCGTCGACTATCGGCCGCGGCGGCTTTGCGCCCGCATCCTGCGACAGATGCTGCGCGCACTGCAGCCGCGTGTACCAGGTGTCATCCGACTCGCCGCCGGCCGGCTTTGAGCCGGACAGGATCAACACCTGTCTTGCCCGCGTCGCGGCGACGTACAGCAGGTTCCAGTCTTCCTGCTCCCGCTGCGCGTCGTCGTCACTGAACCAACCCGCGCGCGCCGCATCGCGCGCATCGTCGCCGCGGGCCACCAGCGATACGTGTTCCGGCGCCGGCGCCTGCGGCGGCCAGACGACGAGCACGCGTTCGGCTTCCGCTGCCGTACGCGCGTGCGCATCGGCGAGCACGACGATCTCGGCTTCGAGCCCCTTGGCGCCGTGGATCGTCATGACGCGCACGGCGTCGCCGCCTTGCGCCGCGCCTTCGTCGGGCGCGTCCTCGGCGGCGTGGCGCTTCAGGCCGGCGAGTTCGTCGACGAACCGCGGCAGGCTCGGGTAGCGGCCCGAATCGACCAGCAGCGCCAGTTCGACGAACGCATCCAGGTTGGCCTGCACCTGCGCGTGCAGCGCCGCCGGCGCGACGGCCGCGTAGCGCCGACGCACGTCGGCCTCGAAGTAGATGCGGTCGAGAAGGTCGTGCACCGGCAGCACGCCGGCCAGATCGAGCCAGCGCGCCAGCAGCGTTTGCGCGCGCGCCAGCGCCGGCGAAATGGTCCCGCCGAGCGACTGCAGCCGCCGCCACCAGTCCTCGCCGTCCGTCTGCGCCAGCACGATGAGATCGTCGTCGGTGGCACCGAAGATCGGCGAGCGCAGCGCGTGCGCGAGCTTCAGGCTGGCGAACGGCGCAGTCAGGAATTCGAGCAGCGCGGTGAGGTCCTCGGCTTCCAGTGTTGCGAGCAGGCCGCCGCGGCGATCGCTGACGAAAGGCACGCCGGCATCGCGCAGCGCCCGCTCGTAGTCAGCCAGATGCGTTCGCCGCCGGACCAGCAGTAGGACGTCGGAAAAGCGGGCCGCGCGGCCCCCGTTCTCATCCTGCACGCGCACCTGCGCCGTCCAGTGCGCAATCTGATCGGCCAGCATGCGCCCTTCCCGATAGCGGGTATCACGATCGCGCTCGACGCGCGATTCGGTCAGCACGTCGCGCAACACGGTGGCGTCTTCGGCGACCGGCGCCGTCGCCTGCGGCTGCGCGAGCGGCAGGAGGACAAAGGCGCCCGAGGCGTCCGCGCGCGTGCTCTGCGCCTGGTAAAGCCGGTTGGCGCCGGGCATCGCCTGGTTCAGAACGTCGATGACCGCCTGGGCATTGCGGCGGGTGACGTTGGTGCGCAGATGCACCGCGGCGAAGTCGCGCCGCAACAGGTCGCGCGCAGCGTCGAACACGCGCGGCTCCGCACGCCGGAAACGGTAGATCGACTGCTTGGGGTCACCGACGACGAACACGCCCGGGCGCGCGTCGGCGGCAGTTTCCCCGTCGTCAAGCGCGCCGTAGCCCGCCAGCCACGACTGCAGCACCTGCCACTGCAGCGGATTGGTGTCCTGGAATTCGTCGAGCAGGATCTGACTATAGCGCGCGTCGAGACGCACCTGCATGTAGGCCGCGTTGTCGGCATCGGCGAGCAACCGGTGCGCGTGCCACTCGAGGTCGGTGAAGTCGAGCGCCTGCTGCTGCTCCTTCAACTGCTGGTAGGCCGCAATGAGCAGGCGCCCGCAGGACAGCGCAGCTTCGTTCAGCTTCAGCGCGCGCCACGTGCGGTGCTCGGCGAGCAGTTGCTGCAGCCGGTCGACGGCGACGGCATGCGCCTGTGCATACCGATCCGCCTGCTCGGGTTCGGCGAACCGTGCTGCCATTCGCTCAGGGCGAAGTTCCGCCACCGGCGCCAGTTCACCCTTGGTGAGCAGCAGCAGACAGGCCGCGCGGAAATCGCGTGGTGCGTCCGCGACCGGCCCGGCGAGCCATGTCTGCGCACGATCGATCGCCTGGCCGATGGATTTCAGCGGCTTGGCTACCGCTCGCCAATGGTCGGTCAAGGACTGCACGGCCGCCACGAAGTCCGGCCCGCGCACACGCGCGCACGGGTCCTCGTCACCGCCTGCACGCAGCGGCGCCAGCGCGCGGCTTACCGCGGCACTCTCGTCGTCGCCGGCAAAGCACCACCACTCGGCGCGCTTGTTGAGGAACTGGATCAGCAGCTTGCGCGCGCCTTCATCACCGATGTCGTCGATGAGCGACGCCCACGCCGCCCGCTCGGCCGCGTTTTCCTTGTGCACGAGCTGCGCGCTGAAGTGCAGCCAGGCATCGGCGCGCACGCGATCTGCCGCTTCGAGCAAGACCGGCGCATAGGGCACGCCGGCACCGAGCGGTGCGCGTGTCAGCAGCTGCCAGAACCAGCTGTGAAACGTTTCGATCGTCAACGGCGCCGCCGCGGTCAGCACACGCTCGTACAGCGCGCGTGCGGCGCCAGTCGCGGCCCGCGCTGCCGCGGTCGCCATGCCGCGCTGCTCCAGGAGCGCCTGGACGTGTTCGTCGTCGGACTCGGCGAGCCGCTTCAGGTCGTCGAGCAGCCGCGTGCGCATCTCCTGCGCGGCGCGGCGCGTGAACGTGATGGCGAGGATCTGTCCCGGTTCCACACCAGCCAACAGCAGTCGAACGATGCGCCCGACCAGAAGCCAGGTCTTGCCGCTGCCGGCACACGCTTCGACCACGACGCTCGCGCCCGGGTCGCAGGCGCGCCGCGTGAACTCGGCCTCGTCGATGGGCCGGTCGTCAGCGAGATACTCGCTCAAGCCAGCTCCTCCGCCGTGCGCGCCGTATCGCCCCGGACGCCGGCCCGCGCCGCGCCGAGCCGATCGCCATCGTTCTGGACGAGTCCGAGCGCGATCGCATCACGCGACCGCATGGTGAAAAAAAACGCACACCTGCAGATCGGCCGGGCAGCACTCATCGGTCCATCCCCGGCCCAGCGCGGCGCGGTGCCGCCGTGTCGTCTTCGCCCTTCTCCCAGTAGTCGCGGCGGCACAGGCCACGCATCTCGCAATTCGCGCAGACCGGATCGACTCCGATCGCAGGAAGTGCCGCGCCGTCAGCAATGCGCTGCAGGTCGCCTTGCAGCCGTACGGCGACCGAACGCACGAGGGCGACAAACGGCTGCGGCGGCACGACCGATTCGACGCCGCGCCGGTCTTCGCGCGCACGATCGAAGCTGACGTAGGCGGCCGACCCGGCACGCTCGCCGAGCAGCATGCCGTAAAAGGGCAGCTGGATATCCTCGCCCGCCGTCTTCAGGCCACGCCTGAGCACGTCGAGCGCGCGCGCCTTGTAATCGAGCACGCGCAACTGATCATCGGCCTCGTCGACGCGGTCGAGGCGGCCGGTCAATTCGATCGCGCGGCCGTCGCGCAGGACCAGGCGCTGCGAGTGCGCCTGTTCGCCGCCGCGCCAGCGCCACCCCTCGCCGCTGTGCTCGCGCAGCCAGTCAACGTAGCCCGCCACGAGTCCGTCGAAGCGGCGCTGGAACGCCAGCAGCGCGGGCGCGCGCTCGATCCGCGGCTCGAATACCGCGCGGGCATGCGCAACGAGACTGGCGACGAGCGGCGCCGCATCGAGTCGGTGAAACTCGGCCGCGCCCCATTCCGCGTGAAAGCGCCGCAAGACTTCATGCAGCGCCTCGCCGAAGTCGCGCTTGTCCGGCACCTCGATCACGTCGTCCAGATCGACCAGCCGCAGCAGGCTGCGCGCATAGAACTGGTAGGCGCAATTGACAAGACTTTGGCAATGGCTGGCCGACAGCCGAGCCGGCAGCAACTGCGAACCGTTCGGCGCCGGCCGCTGCGGCGCTGCCGGGTCCACCGCGAACACACTGCGCGCGACCTCGTGCGCCAGGTCGCCGGCGCCCGAACGCCGGGCCACGAACCGCAGCCGTTCGAGCAGCGGCGACAGGCTGTTCGGTTCATCGCCGTGCCGCCGCCATGTGGCGACGACGCGCGGCACCGTCGCCAGCAGTCCAGCAAGTTGCGCCGACTGCCCGCGCAGTTCGTCCGCGAGGGTCGGCAGGCCGAGTTCGCTGCGCACGGCGTTCGACATGAAAAGCAGCGACGGCGGAACCCGCGGCAGGTGCCTCGCATCGGCGCCAATTAGCAGCGCGGCATCGAAACGCCGCAGCCCAGCGGCAGCCAGTGACAGCATCACCACCGGCGAATCGACCTGCCGATCGACGAAACCGGCCTCCTCGAAACGCTCCGCCAGCAGTGCGCGAAAGTCGGCCAGCGAGGCGCGGCCCGAGACCTCGGCGAGATCGTGTTCCAGCGCGTCGATTTCCCGCAGCACCTCGGCGCCGACCCGATCGGCAGCGAGCGCCGTGCGCATGCCGAGCGCCGCAAGTGCCGCGTTAAGCGCGCGCAGGTGCGCAAGCAGCGTTGGGCCGGCGCGCCGAGACTGGATGGCCCGCGACTCGATCAGGGTCAGTATGTCGCGCGCGCCCGCCGCAGCCTGGGCGTTCTTTTCACCGTCCGCATCGGCAAGCGCCCGCCTGATTGCGCGGGCACCCTGCAGCGCGCCGCTGGCGCGAATCACCCGCTCCAAGTACGCGATCTCCGCCGCCTTGCCTGCGCGGTCGGCCAGCGAGAACTTCGATTTCAGCCAGTCGAGCAGATCACGCCAGTACAGGTCGTCGGCAACCAGATCGAACCAGCGCATGACGGCGGCCGCGGCGCTCGTCGTCGACAGTTTCCAGCCGGTTTCATCACGAACGATGACCTGCGCGCGCTCGAGCAGCGCCCGCGCACGCCGCGCCGTCAGCCGATCGAGCGCGATCAAGGCAATCGAAGACACCCCCGCTCGGCGCCAGTCGAGCACCTGCTGCGCCACCGCACCAGCCTCATCCTCGAGCGAGGCCGCCTCGACGATCGCCATCGGCGCCGGCGCGCCGGCGGCCGCCTCCGCACGCACGGCGATCGGCAGCGCGATGTCGCCGCCGCCAAGCTCCGGCCAGGCGGCGGCAAGCGCAGGCCTTTGCGCCAGCGCAGTGGCGAGGTCGGGCTCGATCAACAGCACCGGCGCACGCTGCGCGTAACGATGCACGAAGCGCGACCAGACGGCGATATTGGCTTCGTCTGGCGTTGCGGCGACGAAGACGAGCGGCGAATGCGCCCGCTCGGCTCGGGAATCGAGCTCCTGCAGCACGCGCATGACCGAATCGTCGGCGCCCTGGCGGGCACGCCAGATCTGCAGCACGAGTTGCGCCTGTGGCTGCAGCGCGCGCGCAGCACGACGGTGAAAATGCCGGGCGAGGGTCGCCTGCAGCCGGTCGGCGAACGCCTCGGGCCGATCGACTGCAGCCAGCGTCAACTCGTCGCACAGCTGCGCGATGCCATGCGCCAGCGCCCACAGCGCCGCCGGCCGATCGCCAAAGGATTCGCGCACCCAGGCGTTGGCGCGCAGCGCCGCAAACAGCTCCGCCCGCGCGGCGATGCTGGCGTGCATCGGCATGCCGAGCCAGGACATTGCCGGGACGATGCGCGGCGGAATGAAGGCCGCGCCGTCCATCATCTCGCGGAGGCCATTCCTCGCCAGCAGTGCATGCGCCGCGCTGGGCACGAGCCAGGTCACCGGCTGCAATTCGCGAGGGGGCAGTCCAAGTCCGCCGGCGAAGTTGGCGAGCGCGCGCGCAGCGGCGGGCCAGAAGCGCGAATCGGCGGCGATGAGCAAGCATTGCAGCGACATGGTGCTCCAGATTCTAGGAACCCGGCGCCTTTGCGCGGCTCGCACGGCAAGCTCGCGCAATGTCGGCGCACGGTGCTACCATTGCCGGCAATTCAGGCCAGCCGCTCCCTGTTTTGCGGGCACAACACCGGCAGGCCATGATTCTTCATCCGGTCCCCTTTCCTTTCTTCGATTCTCAGCGCCGTTGCGGGCGCCGAAAGGACACTCAATGAGCCAGGAAATCAAGTACGTGAGCGATGCTTCGTTCGAAGCCGACGTGCTCAAGGCCGACCACCCGGTGCTGGTCGACTATTGGGCAGAATGGTGCGGCCCATGCCGGATGATCGCGCCGATCCTCGACGAGGTCGCCGGTGACTACAAGGGCAAGCTCACGGTGGCCAAGCTGAACGTCGACGAGAACCAGAACACGCCGGCGAAGTACGGCATCCGAGGCATTCCGACGCTGATGCTGTTCAAGAACGGCGCGGTGGTCGGCACCAAGGTCGGCGCCCTGTCCAAATCGCAGTTGACGGCCTTTATCGACAGCAACATCTAGCCGGACAAGGTCGGGCGGACGGCCCGGCCACGACTCTGCCTCGCGGGCGCCTGACTGTCCCCCGGTGCCCCACAACTCCCGCCGAAGCCCTATGCAACTGTCCGAACTCAAAGCCTTGCACGTGTCGCAATTGATGGACATGGCCGGCACGCTCGAAATCGACAACGCCAACCGGATGCGCAAACAGGAACTGATGTTTGCGATCCTGAAGAAGAAGGCCAAGACCGGCGAAACGATCTTCGGCGATGGCACGCTCGAGGTGTTGCCCGACGGCTTCGGTTTCCTGCGCTCGCCGGAGACGTCGT
>JBFGOX010000032.1:0-12115 GCA_041565015.1 Burkholderiaceae bacterium | reverse complement strand
GCGCAGGTCATCCACACGTCGCGATGAGGCGCGCCGAGCCGATTGATCCACGTCAACCTGCGCGGCGAGGTCGCGTGTCATTTTCCTTTCGTTGTCCATTGCGATAGATGTCGCTCGGCGGACGCGGGGCGCAAGGGTTTTTCTGCGTGCCCCACCGGCGTCGCCCCATCAGATGAAACCCGCCGCCACGCTTCGTGCGCTGTTCGTCCTGCTGGCCCTTGGCCTGTCGGGCGCAGCGAATGCCAAGGTCGCCGCCGCGCCGGCCGCCGACCCCAACGAAACCTGCCTGATGTGCCACACCGATGCATCGGCCAAGGGCGCCAGCGGCAAGTCGATCGCGGTCGACCCTGCGGTATTCGGCAAGTCGGTGCACGGCGAGATGCAGTTCAAGTGCACCGACTGCCACAGCGATGTGTCGGCCGAGCAACTGCCGCACGCGGAGAAACTGAAGCCGGCGGCCTGCGCCAGCTGTCACGAAGACGCGGTCAAGCACTACACCACCACGGCGCACGGCAAGGCGCGCGGAGACGGCAAGGGCCTGGCCGCGACCTGCCACGACTGTCACGGCGCCCATGACATCAAGCGCTCGAAAGACAAGAACTCGCGCACCAACTTCGCCAACATCGAGGCCACCTGCGGCAGCTGCCACGGCGACGACAAGTTCGTCGAGAAGGCGCATTTGCCCGGCGGCAACGTCCAGGCCAAGTATCACGACAGCATTCATGGCAAGCTTGTTGACTACAGCGGCGGCGTCGAGGGTGTGGCGCCGACCTGCACTTCGTGCCACGGCACGCACAACATCGAGGCCAAGTCGCAGCCGGGCAGCCGCGTGGCTCGCGCGCACATTCCGGACACCTGCGGCGGTTGCCACCAGCGCATCAAGACCGTCTACGACAAGGGCAGGCACGGCAAGCTGCGCCATGAAGGCAACGCCGCCGCGCCGATCTGCATCGACTGCCACAGTGCGCACACGATCCAGCAGGTCGCCCTGCCCAAGTGGCAGCTGGCGGTCATCGGCCAGTGCGGCAACTGCCACTCGGACCTGATTACGACGTATCGAAGCACATTCCACGGCCAGGTCACAGAACTCGGCTACGCGAATGTGGCGACCTGTGCTGCCTGCCACGGCGCACACGACGTGCTGCCGGCCTCGGATCCTGCCTCGCGGGTGTCCGCCGCCAACCGCGTCGATACCTGCCGCAGCTGCCACCCGAAGGCCACCGTCAGCTTTGCGCAGTTCGATCCGCACGCCAATCGGCGTGACAAGGAGCGCAGCCCGCTCTTCTACTACGCGGCGCTGTCGATGGACCTGCTGCTACTGGGCGTATTCGCCTTTTTCGGCATCCATACCGTGCTGTGGCTCCAGAGATCGTTGCGCCTGTTGCGCGAGCAAAGACGTAATAGCGCCGGCAAGGACGGCTGAGGGCGAGGAGATACGCGGATGGCAAGCACTGTCGGAATTCCGGTCGCCGGACGCGCCGAAGCCAGCGCGGTCAGGCATGGCGGGCGTTATTACCGCCGCTTTGGCCGCATTGAACGGGTCACGCACGCGCTGCTGATGTTCAGCTTCATTGCCTGCGCGCTGTCTGGGTTGCCGCTGCTGTTCGCCAATCGCGACTGGGCGGTGCTGCTGGTCAAGCTGATGGGCGGTTTTCAAGGCGCCGGCCTCGTGCACCGGATCGGCGCGACGGTAATGATCATCGTCTTCATCGGCCACGTGATGCGCGTCCTGTACCGTGGCCTTTCCTCGCCGAGCATCCTGACGATCTTTTGGGGACCGAACTCGATGGTGCCGCAGCCTAAGGACGTCGCCGACATCGTCAACCACTTCAAGTGGTTTCTTGGACTTGGCCAGCGGCCGCAGTTCGACCGCTACACCTATTGGGAGAAATTCGACTACTGGGCGGTGTTCTGGGGCATGTTCATCATCGGCGGCTCGGGCCTGATACTGTGGTTCCCGTTCTTCTTCACGCAATTCGTGCCGGGGTGGGTGCTCAACATCGCCACGCTGGTGCACGGCGAGGAGGCGCTGCTGGCGGTCGGCTTCATCTTCACGATCCACTTCTTCAACGGCCATGTAAGGCCAGAGAAGTTTCCGATGGACATGGTGATCTTCACCGGGCGCATCTCGGAGCACGAACTGGTAGAGGAACGGCCGATCGAGCGCGAGCGGCTTGTCCGCGCGGGGCAGCTCGCAGCGCTGGAAACCACGCCGCCGTCGCCGGCCCTGGTGACCTTCGGCCGAATCGTCGGCGGCACAGCCCTGGCGCTGGGCGTGGTGACGATCATTCTGATCTTCTTCAGTTTGCTGACGTAGTTCAAGCAGCATGCCGGATCGCAGGGCGATGGGCGCGCCTGCGCAGTGCCGACTTGGCGCGCCCGGTCACCGGAAATCGACGGCGTGCCGCGCAGATCCCGCGCACAGTCGCCTCGTGGTTTTGACCCAGCGATGACGCTTCTTGGCCCAAGGTCGTGAACGCGTCGCTGTCTCCCTTCTTTTTGGCTCTTTGCCAGTCTGAACCGAGCGGACCGCGGCCTGGGTTGGCCGCCACCCGTCGTAATCGAGGGTGACTGCACGGCCCGGAGCTTGCATCGCCTTGCGCTCGGCGCTGCAACCCGTGCGCAGCTTCTCGAGAGCGCGGTCGGGGCCGTCGCCGCGCAGCCGAGCGCGCCGGGCTGCTCGCGCTCGGCGCGATGAATGTGCTGCGCCTTGATTACTTCGCCGGCTGGGTGGCGTACCAACTGGCGATGCTTTCGATCATCGCGTTGCTGTACGGGAAGCTCATGCGGTGCATGGTCGTGCTTTCGCGGTCGCCATCATCGCGATAGTTGCGCAGCGCCATCACCAGATAGTCCTTGTCCTGTCCACGCATCTTGGGTGCGACCATCGACGGATTACTGTCGTCGTCATGGCAGCGATTGCACTTTTCTGCCAGTTCCTGCGTCGGCGTCGGCATCTTTTCGGCTGCCCGCGGTTCCTGCGCCGTGTAGAACGCCACGACGTCGTCGACGTCCTTCTCGCTGAGCCCCGCGACGTAGCGCTGCATGCTCCAGTTCTTGCGAATCGTCCAGTACGCCTTGGTGGCTTTGACCATGTAGTCGAAGTCCTGGCCGGCCAGGCTCGGTGTCTGCGCGTCGCGGCTGACGCCGCGGGCACCATGGCAGCCGCCGCAGGCGGTGCTCAGCGCCTCGCCGGCCGCCGGGTTGCCGCGCTTGGGCGCGTCGCGCTTGACAGGGTTTTGCACCGAGTAGTACAGGGCCAGATTTTCTAGGTCGAGCCGGTGTGAGTCGCTCATCATCGACTGCATCGTTCCAAGCGTCCGATCTCCACGGTGGTACTCGTGAATCGCGGCGACCAGATACACGGGCTGTTGTCCCGCCAGGCTAGGCATGCCGGGCGCCGTGGCGTTGCCGTCGGCGCCATGGCAACCGGTGCAGGCCTCAGCAAGCTTCTTGCCGCGCTCGTAGGGTGACGAATGTTTCACGTCGTCCGCCGGGGCCGGCGCAACGGGCGCCTGTGACGCGTAGTACGCCGCGATGTTGCGCATTTCCGCCTCGGTCATCTTGGTCGCGAGTTCGCGCAGGCCGGAGTGGTGACGCTTGCCCTCCTTGTATTCCTTGAGCGCCGCGTACAGATACCGTTCACGCTGCGCGGCCAGGTGAGGGATCGCCGGCCCCGCCGCCTTGCCATCGAGACCATGGCAGCCCTTGCAGGAACGTTCGGCCATCGCTTTGCCGGCACTGATGTCGCCAGCCGGAGCTTTCGCGGGCGCCGCTGTTGTCACGGGCTCTTTGCGCTCGCCGCAGCCGGCCAATGCCAGTGCCAATGCAATACCTAGCAGAAAACTTTTCATTGTTGGTTCCGTAAGAAGACAAATCGACCGCCGAATCGCGGCCAATCGGCGGGTTCTGTTTACACGGCTTTTTGCCGCTTAATTTAACGAGGCGCAAATCCGCAGGCCTTTTTCCGCTGCGCCCGCAGCTCGCGAAACTGACGCAACGCGGTCGGCCCGAATCGGTAAGGCAGTTGCGCAGAGCCTGAATCAGCCATTGGCTGGCTGGATCGGTCGCTGCATCTTGCGGCACGCAGTAAGAAGAGTGAGCGCGCGACGCCAACCTTGCCGCCACCGCGATCCTTGACGTCAATCAACAGGCACAGGTCGCCGCTGGCGCAATCTGCCGACGCGTCGTCCGCTCCGACGCCAGCGGTCAAGGTGCGTGCACACAGACTCAACGCGATGGCAACCGTGCCGAAACAATTGGTATTTGCCCACACTTTCTGGATGGCCATTGCCGCCGTATCGGCAGGAGCGGGCGCGCATTGGGTACGACCACGTCCGCTTCCCATAACTCGCCCGCTCGGGCGGTGAAGCGACAGAGTTGAAGAACGCTTAAGTGCCAAGGGGACAGGACTGTCATGCCGAAGCACATCACCCGACTGCTCGTGCTGATCGGAGCGGCGCTGGGCCTGGCGCTGGTTGCGAGGTGGTTGGTCACCCCCGAATCGTTCTACCGCTTCGGTCACTACCGCGCCGATTCGGTCGTCGAAATTGCGGCCAAGGAACCGGTTTTCCAGGGCGCAGCGTATTGCGAAGGCTGCCACGCCGAACGCCATGCGGAGTGGTCCGGCAACAACCACAAGTCGGTGGCCTGCGAAACCTGCCATGGTCCAGCCAAGGGCCATCCCGACAACGGCAAGCTGCCGGTGCCGGCCGACACGGCGGCGTTGTGCACCTTGTGTCACGAGGCGATGCCGGGACGGCCACTGACGCAGCCGCAGGTCGTTGTCGCGCAGCACGCCGCCGACCAACAGTGCAAGTCCTGCCACAACTCGCACGCGCCCAAGATTGCTGCCGTCGCGGTCAAGGTGGCGGGCAATGTGGCCGCAGGACAGAAGCTTGCCGACGCGGACTGCGCTTCGTGCCACGGCGCCAATGGCATCAGCCCGAACGAAACCTGGCCGAGTCTTGCTGGCCAGAACGCTGGGTATCTGGTGCGGATCATGAGCGCGTACAAGTCCGGCGCGCAGCACGATGTGATCATGACGCCGCTGGCCAAGGCACTGAGCGACGATGACATTCGCAACCTGGCCGCGTTCTATGCGGGCCTCAACTGCTCCGACCCCAGCGCGGCAGCAAGCGTGAGCGGCAACGTCGAGGCGGGCAGGGTGCTGGCCAAGAACTGCGCCTCATGCCACGGTGAAACGGGCGTCGGAACCAACCCGGCATGGCCGAATTTCGCCGGCCAGAAGGGTGGTTACCTGGTCAACGTCATGAAAGCGTTCCGTGGCGGCATCCGCAAGGACCCGATGATGGCCAGCGTCGTAAGGGGGCTGAGCGACGCGGACATCGCCAACCTTGCTGCCTTTTACGCGGCGCAGAGCTGCCAGCCCACCAGGAAATGAAAGGCGACGCCATGAAGACGGACTCCAAGTCAGGCTTTGACGCCCGCCGCATGTTCCTCGGCAAGCTCGGGCTCGCCGCAGTGGGGTGCGCGGGTGCCGCAGCCGGTGGCGCCCTTGGCGCCTTTGTTCCGACGGTTGCGAAGGCGGCGGTCAAGGCCGGAGCATCTTTCCCGACGAAGGACTACGACTGGACCAAGTACCGGTGGGCGTTCGGCGTCGACGCCAACAAGTGCATCGGCTGCCTGCGTTGCGTCGAGGCGTGCAAGACGGAAAACAGCGTGCCCGGCAATCCGCACCAGTTCCGCACCTGGGTCGAACGCTACGTCTACATCGAAGGGGAAAGCCGGGCGCGGATCGACAGTCACCAGGACCCGACCAACATCGCCGCGTCGGGCGCGCCGAACAAATACCGCTTTGCCAATCGCTACCAGAACGCAAAGGTCGAAAAGGCGTTTTTCGTGCCCAAGCTGTGCAACCAGTGCGAGCACCCGGCCTGTGTACAGGTCTGCCCTGTCGGCGCCACTTACCAGACCAAGGACGGCGTGGTGCTGATCGACGAGAAGCACTGTATCGGCTGTCGCTACTGCGTGCAGGCCTGTCCGTACGGCGCGCGCTACTTCAACGAGGCCAAGGGCGTCCCCGACAAGTGCAACTGGTGCTACCACCGAATCACGAAGGGCTTGCAGCCTGCCTGTGTCGACGCCTGCCCGGTCGGCGCGCGGGTCTTCGGTAATACGCAGGACCAGCAAAGTCCGATCAGCCTGTTCATTCGCAATAACCGCGTGCAGGTGCTCCGCCCCGAGTCCGGCAACTCGCCAAGAGTGTTCTATGTCGGCATCGATAAGGAGGTCAGCTAGTGGAAACGCACACTCACTTCGCTCCTTATACCGGCTGGGTCTTTCCGAACGAGACGATCATTGACTGGACGGTGCTGCTTGCCGTCTATCCGTACCTGACCGGGCTGGTAGCCGGCGCCTTCACGGTGTCGAGCCTTTATCAGGTGTTCGGCTTCCAGCGGTTGAAGCCAGTCGCGCACCTCGCGCTGCTGACGTCCTTCTGCGTCATGCTGTTCGTGCCGATGCCGCTGCTGCTGCATCTGGGGCAGCCGCTAAACGCGATGAACGCGATGATCACTCCGCACCTGACCTCGGCGATGGCCATGTTCGGCTTCTTCGCGACCTTCTATGTGGTCCTGCTGATGCTCGAACTGTGGTTCGCCTACCGGCCCTACATCGTCGAGCAGGCGCAGAAGCGCAACGATCTTCTCGGCAAGGCGTACAAGCTGATGACGCTGGGCTCTTACGATGTCTCGGAGCGGGCATTGGCCATCGACAAGAAATGGGTGTTCTGGCTCGCTGTGGCAGGCATCCCCGGCGCGCATGGTCTGCACGGCTACGTCGGGTTCCTGTTCGGTTCGCTGAAGTCGCGCGAGTGGTGGTCATCGGACCTGATGCCGGTGATATTCCTGTTCTCGGCGATCATCTCCGGCGTGTCGCTGCTGATCGTCATGTACGTGGTGTCGTGCAAGCTGCGCCGGATCCCGGTGGATCTCGCTTGCCTGAAAGGGCTGGCCTACACGGTGTGGGCGTTCATCATGGTCGCCTTTGTTCTCGAATGGCTGGAATTCGCCAATATCGTCTACAAGGGCCGCGAAGGCGTCGAAACGATCATTGAGTTCGTCACCGGCCCACTGATGATTCCTTATTTCGTGCTGCAGTTCGGAATCGGCGCGGCCCTACCGATGCTGTGGCTGTCGTACATGATCTGGCGGGGCACGACGGGGCGCGCTCTGGTATTCGGCGTGACCTCTTCCGCGATCCTCGTACTCTTCTCTGTGTTCATGATGCGGTGGAACGTCGTGATCGGCGGACAGCAGCTGTCGAAGACGGGGAGGGGTCTCGTCTTTTACGAAATGCCCTTCTGGGGCCAGGAGGGCGCCCTGATGGCCATCGTGCTGACGCTGGCGCCACTGGTGGTGCTGCTGGCGGCGATCAAGATTTTCCCGCCATGGGATGATGAGCACACGCCTGCGTCACCTGCGCTCGCCGGCGCGCGCTGACAACGGCGACGTCGACGGCTCGAGTAACAATTTGAGGGATAGGTAATGAAGCGACATCTAGCAATCGCAGTTCGTGCCGCGGTTACGGTCTGTGCCGGCGCGCTGCTGGCGGCAAGCGCGATCGCCCAGCCAAAGGCCGCCGCGCAGCCGACCCAGGACATGCGCGCCGTGTTCGCCAGCCCGGCCGATGTCGCCGAAGGAAGGAAGGTTGCCCTGGCGAGTTGCGCCAACTGCCACGGCATGGACGGCTTCAGCACGGGTCGCGGCGTGCCCCACATCGCCGGCCAGCGCCCGGGCTATCTGTATGCCGAGATGCGCGTGTACCAGGCCGGCGGTCGCCCCGACAAGTCGATGGGCGACGCCGTCAAGTTCCTCAGCGACGACGCGCTGGTGAAGGTCTCCGCGTACTACGCCAGCCTCGAGCCCGCGCCACCCGTGACCGCGGCCGAGGCCAAGGCAGCGGCGAAGGCGGCCAAGCTCGATCCGGTCAAGGCGGGCAAGGCGGTTGCTGACAGTTGCGCCAGCTGCCATGGAGAAACGGGGGTCAGCACCATGTCCGGCATGCCCAATCTCGTCGCGCTCGATCCGAAGCACTTCTACGATGCGATCGTCGCCTACAAGACCGGCCAGCGTAAGCACGACATGAAGAAGACGATCGCCGCTGCGGTGAGCGATGCCGACCTGAAGAACGTGGCGCTGTTCTACGCGCTGCAAAAGCCGGCCAAGGCGAAGACGCCATCGCCCGGTGACGTGGCGGCCGGTGAGCGGGCGGCAGCCGCGTCGTGTGCCGGTTGCCACGGCGACAAAGGCGTGACCAGCAGCGCGACAGTGCCGAATCTCGCCGGCCAGGACGCCGAATACTTCATCGAAGCGATGCGTGCCTACAAGACCGGCGCCCGCACCGACGAGGCGATGAAGAACGCGGTGGCCACGCTCGACGACGCGTCGATCAAGAACCTGGCGGCCTACTACGCCAAGCAGCAGCCGCTGCCGACCAAGGCGCGAGCGCCGCTGTCCACGTCCGAATGGGTGCAGCGCTGCGACCGCTGCCACGGCGTGAACGGCAACTCGACCGACCCGCACATGCCGGCGATTGCGGGGCAGCGCGCCGATTACCACGAGAGAGTGCTGCATGCGTACCGCACCGGCGAGCGCAAGAGCTCGGCGATGTCGGCGATGTCCAGCGCCCTGACCGAGGCCGACGTGGAGGCACTTGCCGCCTACTACGCTCGCCAGAAGCCTCGCTCGGTCATCTACATTCCCGTGCCGAGCAAGTGAACGCGCTCTAGGCGAATCGACGAAGGAAACGAAGCATGTCTGCTCAACCACTGCACCGGTCGTACCTGCACTTCTCCGAGCTGCCGACCAGCCTGCGCGTTCTCTATACGGCCGTGCTGGCCCTGATGGGCGCCGGGTATCTATTCGCCATCATCTACCTGTACCACAGTCATTCCGGACGGGATGGTGATCCAAGGACGCTGTCTTATGCGGACGTCGTGATCGCCTACTCCGGCAGCGGGCAGGGCTCGAAACTGGAAGCGTCGCTGCGCGGGCCGATGGCCAGCATGCTGCCGGCTGACGAACTCAAGAATATGGTGGCCTGGGTTCAGGAAGGTGCTGACCGCGCAAAGTTCGAGTCGGAGATGCGGCCGGTCATCGAGAAGCGATGTGCGAGTTGCCACGACGGCAGCAACCCGCATCTGTCGAATCTCGTTGGGTTCGACAACGTGAAGAAGACCACCGAGCAGGACACCGGCGCCGACGTCTTCACGCTGGTGCGCGTCTCGCACATCCACCTGTTCGGCATGACGTTCATCTTCTTCATCATGGGCCAGATCTTCAGCCACGCCTACGTGCGGCCGGTCTGGTTCAAGTCGCTGGTCGTGGTACTGCCGTTCGTGGCCATCACGCTGGACGTGAGCTCGTGGTACTTCACCAAGATCTACAAGCCGTTCGCGGCAGTTGTCATGCTCGGCGGCGGTGTGATGGCGCTGAGCTTCACGTTCATGGGCGCTGTTTCAATGTACCAACTGTGGTTCGGCAAGACGCCGCCCGCGGTGGCGCAGCGAGGGCGGGAGGGAGCACAGCAGCTCGCCGGGCTGTGAGCGAGCGCCGCGCCTGATCGCACGATCGGGTCAACGCCCAGCGCTGACGGGCGTTATCCGATTCGTGTCCGGCCATCAGGCCGGGCAAAAGAAGCCGGCCCCGTGGTCGGCCTTGACTGGGCTTTCCAAGAGAGGAGGATCAATGAAGTCATTTCTGATCGCGGCGGTCGCCGTCGCTTCGGTGGCGCTTGCCGGCGCCGCACAGGCCAGCGAGGCGCTGGCAAAGGACAAGGGCTGCCTGACCTGCCACGCCTTGGACAAGAAGAAAATGGGGCCGGGCTTCAAGGAGGTCGCCGCGACGTACAAGGGCAAGGCTGACGGGGAAGCCACGCTGACCGCGAAGCTCTCAGAAGCCAAGGGCCATCCGAAGGTCAAATCCAATGCCGACGAGACCAAGACGCTCGTCAAGTGGATCCTGGCGATGTGATTGCCCGCCACCCGGGACCAGGAAGCCGGCGCAAGCCGGCTTTTTTGTTGCCCGTTGAGGCGGCGAGCCGGTCGCCGCATCGCCGCGCTGTTCGGCGACGGTAGCGGCACCGAGGTGGCCCAACGTCCTGCGGCTGGCGGCGTTGTGGATGGATGCCACGGTGGAGCTTGATCTGGCGCAACCAACCCTCAGCGCGCGCCCAGCCGGCGCTTGTTTCCGCCGCCGCCGGTGTTATCTTGCAAACAAGAATCATTCTCGTTTGATTGCAGATGATCAACGGCACATTGGCAAACCTCGCGCTGCGCACGCCGGCAGTGGTCGAATCGCTCGATCTCGACTTCGCGCTGCGCGAACGCCTGTTCGCACTGGGTGTGCGCGTCGGGCGCACGATCAATGTCGTGCGCCGCGTCGGCCGGCACGGTCCGCTGCAGGTGCGCGTCGATCACACTGACCTGATCCTGCGCGGCACGGAGGCGGCGAGGATCAGGGTCGCGGTGCTCCCCGCGGTGCGCCTTTAAGGGGCGAAGCGATGGGTACGCCCCGCAGTCGCTCGCGCATCGCGCTGGTCGGCATGCCGAACACGGGCAAGTCGACGCTGTTCAATCGGCTGACCGGGGTACAGGCGAAAGTCGCCAACTGGCCGGGCATGACGGTCGACCTGCTGACCGCGCGCGTGATCCTCGGCGGGCGAATGGTCGAACTGGTCGATCTGCCGGGGCTGTATTCGCTGCACGGCTTCGGCGAGGACGAGCGGCTGGTGCGGCACTTTCTCGAGCAGGAGCCGGTCAGCGCGCTGCTGCTGGTGATCAACGCCGTGCAACTGGAGCGACAGCTGCCGCTGGCGCTGCAGCTTGGCGCACTCGGCCGGCAAATGGTGGTCGCGCTGACGATGGCCGACGAGGCGCGGCGCCTCGGCATCCGCATCGATGCCCGGACGCTGTCGGCCCTGCTGAATGCGCCGGTGCACCTGGTCGACGGCAAGCACGGCCTCGGCGTCGCCCCGCTGAAGGCGACGCTGGAACGGATCGTTGCGCCGGCGCTGCCGGCGGCCTCGGCGCCGCCGGCCGAAGCCAGTGCCGCGCTGCGCGCCGACGATCGTTTCGAGGCCGAGGCGGCGCGCATCGCTGCCGCCGCGGTCGACATGCCGCATACGCTGCCGGAGCGGATCTCGGATCGCCTCGACCGCGTGCTGCTGCATCCGCTGGCCGGCGTGCCGCTGTTCTTCCTGCTGATGCTGCTGCTGTTCGAGGTCGTATACGGCATTGGCCTGCCGCTGCAGGATGGCCTGCAATGGCTGATCGACGAGGGCAAGGCCGCCTGGCTGGCGCCGCTGCTGGCCGACGCCGCGCCGGCGCTGCGCAGTTTCTTGCTCGAGGGGCTGGTCGACGGCGTCGGCACCGTGCTGACTTTCCTGCCGGTGATCCTGGTGTTCTTCTTCGCGATGGCGCTGGTCGAGGACAGCGGCTATCTCGTGCGCGTCGCGTTCCTGATGGACCGCTGGATGGCGCGGCTTGGGCTCGACGGCCGTGCCTTCGTCATGCAGCTGATGGGCCTGGGCTGCAACGTGCCGGCGATCATGGGCACGCGGGTGATGCGCTCGCGCGGAACGCGGCTGCTGTCGATGCTGGTGATTCCGTTTTCGCTGTGTTCCGCGCGGCTGCAGGTGCTGGTCTTTCTCGCCGCGGCGTTCTTCTCGCGGCAAACGGCGCCGCTGGTCATGTTCAGCCTCTATGTGGTGAGTTTCACGGTGGCCTTCGGCACCGCGCTGGTGTGGCGGCGCCGCTTCAAGGACGACGAGCCGCTGCTGCTCGAACTGCCGCCGTACCGCCTGCCGACGGTGCGCGCGTTGTTCGCGCAGGGCTGGCAGTCGTCGCGCCACTTCCTGGAAAACGCCGGCATCTTCATCGTCGCCGGCGTGCTGCTGATCTGGTGGCTGACGCACTATCCGTTCGACGCCGCGCCTGCCGGCCCGCAGACGCTGGCCGGGCAACTCGCCGCCTTCAGTGCGCCGATCTTCGCGCCCATCGGCATCGATGCGCTGCTGTCGGTGGCGCTGCTGTTCGGCTTCGTCGCCAAGGAAATCGTCCTCGGCGGCATGGCGGTGATCTACGGTGCCGGGC
>JBFGOX010000031.1:0-12146 GCA_041565015.1 Burkholderiaceae bacterium | reverse complement strand
GGGGCAGGGCGGCTCGGTCGCCGCGAACGTCGCCCGCTGGTCCTCGCAATTCACCTCCGCCGACGGCCGGCCGGTGACGCCGACGACGCAAATGCTCAGCATCGGTGACGTTCCGGTGACGGTCGTCGAATTGCACGGAACCTATGCGCGCGGCGTCGGCGTCGGTCCGCAGGGACAGGGCCGGCCCGGCCAGACGCTGCTGGTTGCCGTGGTCGAAACGCCGGACGGCAACATCACGATTCAGCTGCACGGTCCGCAGGCGACCGTGGCTGCGAATCGGCGTCATTTCGACGCGATGGTGCGCGGCTTCCGCAAGGGCGCCTGAGGCTCACGACCATCGCGCCAGATCGCGGGCGCGGACTCTTGCGGTGCGGCTGCCGCCGCGCGACAACCGCAGTACGCTGCGCGCATCGAGCAATTGCATCGACGCCGAACATGAACTCGGTCCTGTTGGTCGTGTTGAGTGTGCTGATGTCGCTGACGGTGCCTGAGGCGTCGGCGCAGTCGGCCTCGACTGCCCGGCTGAGCGTGTTGCCGGGCGAGGTCGTGCAGTTCTACGCCGAACTGAACTTCGTCGCCGCTTTCAGCGATGTCCAGGATCGGCGGCAGGTCCGCGGCGCGTTCAGGCGCCAGCACCTGCTCGATCGGGGTTTCGACCTCGATCTTCGACCGGGCGATCTGACCGTCGAGTCGTTGTCCCCGCGCCTGCGCGACGTCGGCGCGCGACTGATCCGGATCGAGGCGCGCACGCTGCGGATCGACGACATTGCGGTGCTCGGACTTGGCATGCGCGAAGGGGCCGCGACCGCCGAACTGCTGCGCGTCATCGGCCAGGAATCGTCGGACGGCGTGCTGCGCGTGCGCGTCGAAGCCTGGCCGATTACCGTGGCCTTTGTCGAACGGCTGCGCTTCGACTACGAGCAGCGCGGACGCCGCGAGGTCGATCCGGTCCCTCCGCCTGAGGCTCGTGCCGGCCCGCGTCGCCTGGAAATCCATCGCTGGCGTCCGGTCGGCAACCAGTGGATGCGAATGGACGGAGCGACTTTGCAGGATCGGAAGAAGCCGAGATGAATTCTGAAGACGAGCGCCAGGGCAAAGCAATCAAGAAGGCGCTGTTCGCGCTCGCCGTGATCTGCGCGCTGCTATCAGCTGCACCCGACGCCCGCGCTGACGAGGCGGCGCTCAAGGCGCTGGCGCAGGGCGGCCACGCGATCCTCGTGCGTCACGCGCGGATCAGCCGCCACGAGAAGGCGCAGGTGCTCGATCCGCAGGGCAACTGCGCCAACGAAGCGGTGCTCAGCGACGATGGCCGCGCGCAGGCGCGGCGGCTGAGGGCGTTGCTCGAGAAGGCGGGCGTGCGGTTCGACGCCGTGCTGGCGAGTCCCTTTTGCCGCACCCGGGAAACGGCGCAACTGGCCTTCGGCCGCGCGGAGGTCGAGCCCGACCTGACCGCGCTCGACTTCGGTACGCCCGATCAGGCACGGGCGCGCGGCCGGGCGATGACGGCGCTACTGGCGCGTCAGGCCGGTAGGGACAACATTGCGCTGGTCACGCATCGGCCGAACATCGACGCGCTGACGATGGAACTGGTCGACGAGGGCGAGGCGATCGTCGCCCGGATCCAGCCCAGCGGTGAACTGGATGTCGTCGGGCGGATCAAGCCGTAGACCGCTAGCGCGTTTGTCGGCACGTTCGATCGCCGTACACCGCAACTCACGGGCCTCAGGTGATCGTCCCTTCGCCGTCGAGTCCGAACCTGGTGGTCATTTCGGCCCAGATCGCCGGCGGGCAGTTGCGCTCGACGATCGGCCGCAGGCGCTGCCACTGGCTCGGCGAGCACGCATGCTGCAGGCCCCAGACAAAAACGCGCGTGGCGACATTCGGCGGCTGCGCCGCGGAACCGTGCCGGCTCAGCACCTGGACGACCCAGCCGATGTACCAGTCGAAGTCCGGAAGTCGCTCGCTCGGCACCAGCAGGCGCTCGTGCACGACGCGGGCGCGCGCCTCGGGCGTCGCCGCGGTCTTCATCACCAGCGGCATCATGATCTCTTCCTCGTGCGTGAGGTGATGCAGGTGCGCCTGCCGCCACGCAGCCCATGCGAAGCGCAGTGCGCCGGTGTCCTTTGCCGCCACCGCGGCGTCGACGGCGGCGGCATGACGTGTGTCCTCGGCATGCTCCTGTGGCAGCCGCGCAGCGGCAACGGCCCCGTTGCCGACGCTGTCGAGCAGGTCGAACAGGCCGTTGTCTTCCATCGCCATGTGCACAGCGAGCGCGCGCTGGAACTTCTGCCACTCAACGCCAAAGGCCGATACATCGCCGGCAGCGAGTTGCTGCGCCTGCACCTCGATGCTCGCGCGAAGCGCCTCGTGCGCGTTGCGCATGAGGGCGAACGGCATCGGCTTCGGGGCGTCTGTGCCGCCTGGCTGCGCGGAGGACTTGGCGTCTGACATGATCTTCAGCATAGGGCAGCCGGCCGCGGCCGGCCAGTCGCCTCGCTGCGACGCAACGCCGCTTTCCGCCTGCGCACTTTACTGACCCGCATCGGCGTGATCTGAACAATTGCCGCTGGGCAGGCTACGGTCGGCGGCTGGAACCGAATCGCACGGTCCTGCGTCTTGGGGCAGGGAGGGCGAATGGCCGTTTCAAGACAGTTCTTCGAAAGGCAGGTGATGGTGCTGCTGGGGCCCTTGCAGGGCGTGGCGCGGCGGCTGACCTGCAACGACGCCGATGCCGAGGACCTGGTCGCAGAAACGGTGACGCGGGCGTGGCGGGCGCTCGATTCGCTCGAAAGCGAAGAGGCCTTCAAGTCATGGATCTTCCGCATCCTGAACAACACCTTCATCAGCGAAATGCGCCGCGCCGGCGTGCGGCCGAAGCTCGAGGCCGTCGACTGCAGTGAGGCGGCCGAGGACGAGGAGCCCGAGTTCTCGCTGTTCGAACAGATGCACCAGCCGTTCCTGCTGTGGTTCAGCAACCCGGAGCAGGAGTTCGTCAACAAGCTGCTGCGCGAGGACCTCGACCGCGCGCTCGCCGCCTTGCCGGAGGAATATCGCATCGTCGTCGTGCTGTCCGACCTCGAGGAATTCAAGTACGGCGAAATCGCCGAAACGCTCGGTATCCCGATCGGGACCGTGCGCTCGCGGCTGGCACGCGCGCGCGCCGCCTTGCAGAAAACGCTGTGGCAGCAGGCGCGCGACTGTGGGCTGAAGTGCGCTGCTGAGGATGCGGGCCCGAACGCTTCCGCGGCTGCCAGCCACGTCCATCATGCCCGCGGCGATCCGGGCAGGGGCAATTCCGGGGAAATCCGATGACCAATCGACCGATCGATTGCGAACAGGCGCTGAAGCAGATCTTCGAGTACATCGACCATGAATTGCATGAGGGCGATCGCGAGGCCATGAAGCGTCATCTGCACACCTGCAAGAGCTGTTTCTCGCGCGTCGAGTTCGAGCGCCTGCTCAAGGAGAAGGTCGGCGAGCTGCGCGACGAAGAGGCGAGCCCGCATGTGAGCCAGCGCATCAAGCGGCTGCTGAGGAGCTTCTGATTCGCCGCCGGCGGGAAGAGCGAAGGGACGGGACATGGTTGCTTTCGTCAGCAACAAGCGCGAAGCAATTCAGCGCGCCGTGCGCGACATGTATACGGCGGTGGCCGAGACTCCGGGGCAGGGTTTTCACTTTCCGATCGGCCGCAAGGCCTGCGATGTTCTCGGTTATCCGCAGCAGCTGACTGCGGACCTGCCCGAGGCAGCCGTCGAGTCTTTTGCCGGCGTCGGTTACCCGTTCGCTGCCGACGTGATCCGCGCCGGCGACTGCGTGCTCGACATCGGCTCCGGTTCGGGCACCGACGCGCTGATCAGCGCCGGCATCGTCGGCCCGCGTGGCACCGTCTATGCACTGGACATCACGGGGCCGATGCGCGCGAAGCTGCAGGCGGCAGCCGCGTCAGCGGGGGCGACGAACCTCGAAACGCTCGAAGGCGACGCCGAGGCAATACCGTTGCCGGATCAATCGGTCGACGTCGTGACCACCAACGGGGTACTGAACCTGGTGCCCGACAAGGCGCGCGCCATCGCCGAGATCTATCGTGTGCTGAAGCCCGGCGGTCGCCTGCAGATTGCCGACATCGCGTTGGCCAGGCCGGTCGCCGAACGATTCCGGCAGGACCCGCAGATGTGGGCCGAGTGCGTCGTCGGCGCCGTCGAAGAGGAGCGCTATCTGGCGATGCTGCGCGAGGCGGGGTTCGATGGCGTCGAGCCGCTCGGGCACTTCGACTATTTCGGTCTCAGTGCGAACGCGAAGACGCGCGAAGTGGCGGGGCTGTTCAACGCGCACGCCATCACGCTGCGCGCCGTCAGGCCTAGGCTCTCGACGCAGGACGTGGCGACGTCCGGCCGCCGGGCGTTGCGCAATCTGGTGCGCGAAGTGGCCGGGGTGGCCGCAGCCATGGTGGCGTGGTTCGTCTGCGCCGGCGTGCCGGCACTGATGGCTGCCTTCGGTGCGATCGGCGCGGCCGGTTTGACGCAACACGCCTTCATGTTTCCGGCGTTCGCCGGCCTGCTCGGCGTCAGCGTCTGGCTGCTGTGGCGAGCCGGCTGGCGGCGCGATGACCTGCGGCCGTTCTGGCTGGCGCACGCGAGCGCGGTATTCGCGATCCTCACCACCTGGTTCGCGCTGGTCGAGATCTTCCCGTTCATGGGCTGGTGGCCGTATCTGGGTGTCGCCGGACTGATCGGGGCGAGCCTGTGGAATTTTTCCCTTGCGCGCGTGCCCGGTAATTGCGTCGCCGAGATGGTTCGCGAGGCGCAGTGGCGCGCGCGGCGAGGCTCCGCGGTGCAGCGGCTGACGAGCGCCATGCTCAGCGGCTTGCTGGTCGCAGCGGCCTTATACGGTCTGTACGCGTCGGTGGTGGCGTTCTCGCCCGCCTGAGCTTTCCCGCGCCCCAAGCCTGCGGCGCGATCGCCGTTGCGGCCGCACTGATCGCGATTGGCCAGCGCGGTTGGCTGCCTCGCCGCGACGAGAAGACATTCCGATCGACGCCTCGATCGAAAGCTGCTATCGTTCGCTAGCTTGCGCTAGAGCTTCGTCTTTCCTCCGGTCTTCTCTGGCCTGCCGCAGCCGATCGCGGTGGTGCATCTCAGTCTTCCCCGGGTTCACGTTTCTTGATCGTTAGCTCGCCGCAGGATTGTCCTGCGGCCGATGGTTTCTTTCTGACTTTTCAAGGAACGAGGAAATGGCTACTGGCACCGTCAAATGGTTCAACGACGCGAAAGGCTTCGGCTTCATCACGCCCGAAGATGGCGGCAAGGACCTGTTCGCGCACTTCTCTGAAATCCAGTCCGGCGGCTTCAAGTCGCTGACTGAAGGCCAGCGCGTGCAGTTCGTCGTCAAGCAGGGCGCAAAAGGCCCGCAGGCGGCCGAAATCAGGATCGCCTGAACGACGGAACTCGCATGGCAGCGGCGCGGCTGCGCGCTGTTTCTGCCTGCGCGCCGATCGACCGGCGCGTCGCAATGGTTTTCGAGATCGCAGTCCGTGCCGAACGCGCGCGCTGCGATATCAAAGGGCGGGCCAGTCCGTCGGCTTGCCCTCTTACGCTTCTGTTCGGAGGCCTCGCTATGGCGAAGGAAGAGCACATCGAAATGAACGGCGTCGTCGACGAAGTGTTGCCCGACTGCCGCTACCGCGTGACGCTGGAAAACGGGCACGAGCTCGTCGCGTATTCGGCCGGCAAGATGCGCAAGCACCATATCCGCATCCTGGCCGGCGACAAGGTTTCGCTTGAACTGTCCCCGTACGACCTGAGCAAGGGGCGGATCACCTTCCGCCACATCGAGAACAGGCGGCCGGGACCGGTCGCGCCGCAGCGGCGCCGCTACTGAGAAAGTAACGGGCGGGTGTCCCGCCCTCGGCGCCGACTGTCCGGCGAAACTGCACCAGACGCGTCGCAGTGCGCCTATGGCATGTACTGGCCGCCGTTGACTTCGAGAATCTGGCCGGTGACGTAGCCGCTCAACCAATCCGAGGCCAGAAAAAGGAACGCGCCGGCGCATTCGTCGGCGGTTCCGAGCCGGCCCATCGGAATCGTCGCCTTGAACGACTCGAGCTGCTGCTCGCTCGAGTGCCGATCGTGCAGCGGCGTGACGATCACGCCCGGCGCGACCGCGTTGACGCGGACGCCGTCGCCGACCAGTTCCTTGGCCAGGCCGCGGGTGGCGGTGCTGACGAAGCCCTTCGATCCCGCGTACAGCACGGCCCCCGGTCCACCGCCGTGGCGCGCGGAAACCGAGGTGACGTTGATGATGTTGCCCCTGCGCTGGCGGCGGAAGTGCGGCAGGCAGGCGCGGCACATCGTCAGCATCGACAGCACGTTCAGCCGCAGCATGTGCTCGAACATCTCTTCGGTCAGCTCGGCAATCGGCACGCGGCGCACCATGTCGCCGGCGTTGTTGATCAGCACGTCGACGCGGCCGAAGGTCTGAACCGTTTTATCGACCAGCGCGAGCAGCGCCTGCGTGTCGGTCGCGTCGGCCTGCGCGGTGATTGCTTCACCGCCGCTTTGGGTGATGTCGGTGGCGACCTGCTGCGCCGCGGCGGCGTTGGTGTTGTAGTGGACGACGACCCTGGCGCGGTTGGCACCGAACGCGCGCGCGACGGCGGCGCCGATGCCGCTGCTGGCGCCGGTTATCAGCACCACCCTGTCCTGTAGGTCTTCGATCAGCATCGCCTGTCCTTGTGCGGCCGGTGAACCGTTGGTGCGACTAGGCGGCGAGATAACCGCCGTCGACCGGCAGCGTCACGCCGGTGATGAACGCCGCGGCGGGCGAGCAGAGGAACGCCGCCGCGCCGGCGACGTCCTCCGGCTGGCCCCAGCGGCGCATCGGCGTGCGGCCGCGGATCGACTCGTAGCGCTCGGCGTCGTCTTTCACCGCTCGGGTGAACTTGGTCTCGATCCAGCCCGGCGCGATGGCGTTGACGCGAATGTGCTGCGCCGCGTAGCGAACGGCCAGCGATTTCGTCAGCTGCACCACGCCGCCCTTGGCGGCTGCGTAGCCCGGCGCATGCGGACCGCCCGCGAAGCTCAGCATCGAGGCGATGTTGACGATGGCGCCGCCCTGGCGTGCCAGTAACGAACGCGCCGCTTCCGCCACGCGCAGGCTGCCGGTGAGGTTCACGTCGAGCACTTCGGCGAAGCGCGCCGGGTCGTATTCGGCCTCGCGGTAGATCAGCCCAGCACAGTTGATGACGATATCCAGCCGCAGCAGCGTGGCCACTAATCGCTGCACGGCGGCGTTGTCGGTGACATCGAGCTGCGCGGCGCGGGTGCGTGCCGGCGCGGCGGCGTTGTAGGTCTCGACGGATGCCTGCTGCCGCCCCGTGACCACGACGTTGGCGCCGCAGGCGGCCAGCTGGCCGGCCATGGCGGCGCCGATCCCGCTGGTGCCGCCGGTGACCAGCGCCTGGTGCCCGGCGAAAAGGTCGGCAGCAAAGCTCATGGATCGTTCAGGCGCCCGTCCAGGCCGTCACGCGCTGTTTCTGCTCGCCGAGCCCGCGAATGCCGAGCGTGACGACGTCGCCGGCTTTAAGGAACTGCTGCGGCTTCATGCCCATGCCAACGCCGGGCGGCGTGCCGGTGGTGATGATGTCGCCCGGCATCAGCGTCATGAACTGGCTGATGTAGCTCACCAGGTGGGCGACGTCGAAGACCATCGTCTTCGTGTTGCCGCGCTGCCGTTTCTCGCCATTGACGTCGAGCCACATCTCGAGGTCCTGCGGATCGGTGATTTCGTCGGTGGTGACGAGGTAGGGGCCGATCGGCCCGAATGTGTCGCAGCCCTTGCCCTTGTCCCACTGGCTGCCGCGCTCGAGCTGGAACTGCCGCTCCGACACGTCGTTGATCACGCAGTAACCGGCGACGTACTTCAGTGCATCGGCCTTCTCCACGTACTGCGCCTTGGTGCCGATCACGGCGCCAAGTTCGACCTCCCAGTCGGTCTTGGTCGAGCCTTTGGGCAGCACGATGCCGTCGTTCGGCCCGGTGATGCAGGTGGTTGCCTTCATGAAGACGATCGGTTCCTGCGGCACCGGCATGCCCGATTCGGCCGCGTGATCGGAAAAATTGAGGCCGATGGCGATGAACTTGCCGATGCCGATGTACGGCACGCCCAGGCGCGGTGTGCCGCGCACCAGCGGCAGCTTGGCCGGATCGAATTTGCGCAGGTGCTCGAGCCGGCTGGGCGCGAGCACGGACGAATCGATGTTGCTGACGATGCCGGACAGATCGCGGATCTTGCCGTCGGCATCGAGCAATCCGGGTTTCTCGCGGCCCGAAGGGCCGTAGCGCAGCAGTTTCATGCGGTCTCCAATGAAGTTGAGGGTGGGCGCGGCCGGGCCCTAAAGGCTCATGCCGCCATCGACGAACAGCGCCTGCCCGGTCATGAACGACGATTCGTCCGAAACGAGAAAGACAAACGCCTCGGCCAGCTCCTCGGCAGTGGCCAGCCGCCCCATCGGCTGGCGGGCAACGAAGTCCTTGCGTGCCTGCACCGGATCGGCAAAAGCCTGGATGCGCTCGTCCAGCGATGGCGTATCGACGGTACCCGGGCAGATGCAGTTGACGCGGATGTTCTGTTTCACGTGGTCGATCGCCAGCGCACGCGTGAAGCCGGCCACCGCGGCCTTGCTCGCCGTATAGGCGAGCCGGTTCGGGGCCGCCTTGTTCGCGCCGACCACCGAGGCCATGTTCAGAATCACCCCGCCGCCGGCGGCGATCATCTTCGGCAGCATGGCCTTGGTCATGACGAAGTGGCTGCGCACGTTCAGCGCAAAGCTGCGATCCCAGTCATCGGTCGAGCAGTCGAGGATCGATCCCTGGTGCACCCAGCCGGCGCAGTTGAACAGGATGTCCACCGCTGCGGTTCGCTCGACGAACGCCCGCACGGCTTCGTCGTCGAGCACGTCGAGCTTTTCGGTGCGAATGCCGGCGCGGCCGTCGAGTTCGGCCAGCTGGCGCTCGTTGACGTCGGTGGCGATGACCCGCGCCCCTTCACGCGCGAAGGCCAGCGCGCCGGCGCGGCCCATGCCCTGCGCGGCAGCGGTGACCAGCGCGGTCTTGCCCGACAATCGCCCGCCCATCTGATCTCCCCCTTGTGCGGTGTCGTGTTATTCGTAGGCCCATTGCGGCTTGACACCGGGCACCCGCCGTGTGAAGCTCGCCGCAAATTGGCCTGACCACTTTACCAGTGGCGCAGTCTAAGTGGCACCCCCGGCATTGTCCAATGCGCCGGCCGCGCGTCACACCGCCAAGACGCTACTCCCGTCCCCGACTGCGAATGCCCATTCAGACTGTCGAACCACGCCGACTTTACCGGCAGATCGCCGACCAGATCGCGGCGCTGATCCGGCGCGGTGAATACAGGCCCGGCGCGCGCCTGCCGCCCGAGCGCGACCTGGCGAAGAAACTCGGCGTCAGCCGGCCCTCCGTGCGCGAGGCGCTGATCGCGCTCGAAGTCGAGGGCTTCGTGGAAGTGCGTATCGGTTCTGGCGTGTACGTCACGGATTCGCGTCGCATGAGCTCGCGCCGTCCGGCGCTGCCGCCGGATTCCGGGCCGTTCGAACTGATCGACGCGCGACGCTTCGTCGAGTCCGAATGCGCGGCGCTGGCCGCGCGCCATGCGACGGCGGCGCAGATCCGCCAGTTGCGCGCGGCACTGGCCTCGATGAACCGCGACCACCGCAAGCACGTCGTGCCGCTTGATGGCGACCACCTGTTCCACCTGCGCATTGCCGAGGCCAGTGGCAACAGCGCGCTGGCGCTGATGGTGCGCACGCTGTGGGCGCAGCGCACGGGCCCGCTGTTCCTGCGGCTCGAGCACCACTTCGACACGCCGGCCCTGTGGACCGCCGCGATCGAGGAGCACCAGGCGGTGCTCGATGCAATCGAGGCGCATGATCCGGCCGCGGCGCGATCGGCGATGCGGCGGCACCTGGCCCATGCAGCCAATCGCTTCAAGCGCAGCTTCAGCAAGATGGCTGCCGGGGGCGCGCACCGCACCAGTCAGAGGAGAGGGCGATGACGGCGGGCAAGGCGAAAACACGCGACGAGGCGCAGTCCGACGTCGATGCGCTCGGCGAGGTGATGGACGCGGAAGGACATTTTCACCTCACCGATGCGCCGATCGACATCACGCGATACCGCTTCGAGGACTGGATCGCGCTCGTGTTCTTCTGGGGGCTGGCCGGCGTCATCTTCCACCAGTTCTTCACCCGCTACGCGCTGAACGATTCGGCGGCCTGGACCGAGGAGATCGCGCGCTACCTGCTGATCTGCGTGGTGTTCGTCGGCGCTGCGATCAGCGTGCGCAAGAACAACCACGTGCAGGTCGATTTCTTCTACCGCATCCTGCCGCGGCCGCTGATGCGGCTGATGTCCACGCTGGTCGACCTGTTCCGCATTGCGTTCTTCGGCTACGCGGTCTGGCTCACCTGGAAGCTGATCCAGCTCATCGGTGGCCAGCAGATGTCGATCATCGACTGGCCGATCGGCATCGTTTACAGCGTCGTGCTGTTCGGCTTCGTGCTGATGACCTTTCGCGCGGTGCAGGTGGCGATCGCCAACTGGCGGCGCGGCGCTTCCGTGCTCGAACGCCCCGAACTGGCGGAGTACCACTGATGGGTCCCGGAACCTTCAAGCTGCTGTTCCTGGGCCTGATGGGCTCGGGCGTGCCGGTGGCACTCGCGATGGCCGGCGCGTCGCTCATCTACGTGATGGTGAGCGGCGTGGCGCCCGATTTCGTCGTCATACACCGCATGGTCAGCGGTGTCGATTCGTTCCCGTTGCTGGCGGTGCCGTTCTTCGTGCTGGCCGGCAACCTGATGAACTCGGCCGGCATCACCAACCGCATCTACAACTTCGCGCTGTCGCTGGTCGGCTGGCTGAAGGGCGGGCTGGGGCACGTCAACGTGGTCGGCTCGATGGTCTTCGCCGGCATGTCGGGAACGGCGATCGCCGATGCGGCGGGGCTGGGCACGATCGAAATCAAGGCGATGAAGGACCACGGCTACTCGACCGAGTTCGCCGTCGGCGTCACCGCCGCCTCGGCCACGCTCGGGCCGATCATTCCGCCGTCGCTGCCTTTCGTGATCTACGGCATGTTCGCCAACGTGTCGGTCGGCGCGCTGTTCCTCGCCGGGCTGCTGCCGGGCGCGGTGATGGGGCTGCTGATGATGGGCACGGTGGCGTACTTCGCGCACAAGAACGGCTGGGGCGGCGACATCAAGTTCCATCTCGGACACCTGATCAAGGCGATCGTCGAACTGGCGTTCGTCGCCGGTTTTCCGGTGGCGATCTGGTACGCGACCGACGCCGGCGCGCAGCCGACGCTGGCGGTGGTGGCGGCGCTGATCGTGCTGCTGATCTGCGACCGCGTCTTCCGTTTCGAGGCGGTGCTGCCGATACTGACGCCGGTGCTGCTGATCGGCGGCATGACCGCGGGCGTGTTCACCGCCACCGAAGGCGCGATCGCCGCCTGCGTCTGGGCGCTGTTCCTGGGGCTCGTCTGGTATCGGACGCTGAGCTTCAAGATGCTGATCAAGGTGTCGATGGACACCATCGAGACGACGGCGACGGTGCTGCTGATCGTCGCCGCGGCGTCGATCTTCGGCTGGATGCTGACGGTCACCCGCACCACCGAGATGGTTGCGGCGTGGGTGCTCGGCTTCACTCAGGAGCCGTGGGTGTTCCTGCTGCTCGCCAACCTGCTGATGCTTTTCGTCGGCTGTTTTCTCGAGCCGACCGCCGCGATCACGATCCTGGTGCCGGTGCTGCTGCCGATCGTGCAGCAACTGGGGATTGACCCGGTGCAGTTCGGCCTGATCATGGTGCTCAACCTGATGATCGGCCTGCTGCATCCGCCGATGGGGCTGGTGCTGTTCGTTCTGGCCCGGGGGTCGAAACTTTCGTTCGAGCGCACGACGATGGCGATCCTGCCGTGGCTGGTGCCGCTGCTCGCCACGCTGGTGCTGGTGACCTACGTGCCGGCGATCAGCCTGTGGTTGCCCAGGCTCTTTCTCTGAGGTCCGTCATGTCCGCTGTCATTTCCGAACCATTGGTCAGCCCGGTGCTGCGGCTGCATGCGAACGACGACGTGGT
>JBFGOX010000030.1:0-12147 GCA_041565015.1 Burkholderiaceae bacterium | reverse complement strand
GGCGAAGTACGGCACCTCGCGCGTGTTCGACACGCCGATTGCCGAAGGTGGCATCGTCGGCATTGCCGTCGGCATGGGCGCCTACGGCCTGCGGCCGGTGGCCGAGATCCAGTTTGCCGACTACATGTACCCCGGCTACGACCAGATCGTCTCGGCCGCAGCGCGGCTGCGCTACCGCTCGGCCGGCGACTTCACCGCGCCGCTGACGATCCGCATGCCCTGCGGCGGCGGCATCTACGGCGGGCAGACGCACAGCCAGAGCCCCGAGGTGCTGTTCACGCACGTGTGCGGAATCCGCACGGTGATGCCGAGCAATCCGTACGACGCCAAGGGCCTGCTGATTTCGGCCATCGAGTGCGACGACCCGGTGATCTTCCTCGAGCCGAAGCGCATCTACAACGGCCCATTCAATGGCCATCACGATCAGCCGGTCGTGCCGTGGTCGAAGCACCCGCTCGCCGAGGTGCCGGAGGACTACTACAGCGTGCCGCTCGAGTCGGCCAAGGTCTTCCGCCCGGGCGCGGAGCTGACGGTGCTCGCTTACGGCACCATGGTGTGGGTGTCGGAGGCCGCCGCGCAGGAGACCGGCATCGACGCCGAGATCATCGACCTGCGCAGCCTGTGGCCGCTCGACCTGGCCACCATCGTCGAGTCGGTGAAGAAGACCGGCCGCTGCGTGATCGTGCACGAAGCCACGCGCACCAGCGGCTTTGGCGCCGAACTCGCGGCGCTGGTGCAGGAGCACTGCTTCTATCACCTGGAGGTGCCGATCGAGCGCGTGACCGGCTGGGACACACCGTATCCGCACGCGCAGGAGTGGGCCTACTTCCCCGGCCCGGCGCGGGTGGGCGAAGCATTCAAGCGCGCGCGGGAGAAATGATGGACGACCTCCACGTTTTCGACTGCGCGGTTGCATCGCCCCGCGCGGGGGCCGAAGCGCGCGGCGCCAGACCCGCGCTCGCAGGCGTGCACGGGCCGCAGGGCAGCTGGGTCCCGCAGCGGCGCGGCAGGCAACGACAGGCCTCCCATGAGGCCGGCCTACGGGAGGCCTGATGGGCACCCACGTGATCAAGATGCCGGACATCGGCGAAGGCATCGCCGAGGTCGAACTGGTCGAATGGCACGTGCAGCCCGGCGACGCGGTCGTCGAGGACCAGGTGCTGGCCGACGTGATGACCGAAAAGGCGACGGTCGAAATCCCGTCGCCGGTCCACGGCACGGTCGTCTCGCTCGGCGGCAAGGTCGGCGACGTGATGGCGGTGGGCAGCGAGCTGATCCGCCTCGAGGTCGAAGGCGCGGGCAATGTCGGTGCCGCATCTTCGCGGGCGGCGGAGCCGGCGAAGAAGGCTGCGCCGGCTGCAGCGCCGGCGACCTCAGCACCCGCGCCAACGCCGGCACCCGGGCCGCCGGCGCCTGCGCCGACTCCCGCCAAGGCGCCGAGGACGGCAGCACCAGCGCCAGCGACGACTGCAGCCGCGCCGCGCGCGCCGGGAGAAAACCCGCTGGCTTCGCCGGCGGTGCGCAGACGCGCGTGGGAACTCGGCATCGAACTGCAGTTCGTGCCGGGTTCCGGTGCGGCTGGACGCATCAGTCACGAGGACCTCGAGGCGTATGTCGCGCGTCGTGGCGCGGTCGGCGCGACCGTCGGCGCGCGTTATGTCGAGCGCCACGACGAGCAGCAGATCCAGGTGATCGGGCTGCGCCGCAAGATCGCGCAGAAGATGCAGGAGGCAAAGCGGCGCATTCCGCACTTCACCTACGTCGAGGAAATCGACGTCAGCGAACTCGAGGCGCTGCGCGCGCAGCTGAACCGCAGCCACGGCGAAACGCGGGGCAAACTCACGCTGCTGCCGCTGCTGGCCCGCGCGATCGTGCTGGCGCTGCGCGAGTATCCGCAGATCAACGCCCGCTTCGACGACGACGCAGGCGTGGTCACCCGTTACGGCGCGGTGCACCTGGGCGTGGCCACGCAGACCGATGGCGGGCTGATGGTGCCGGTGCTGCGCCACGCCGAGGCGCGTGACCTGTGGGCGACCGCGGCGGACATCGCGCGGCTGGCCGGCGCGGCACGCAACGGCAAGGCGACGCGCGAGGAACTGACCGGCTCGACGATCACCATCACCAGCCTCGGCGCGCTCGGCGGCATCGTCACCACGCCGGTCATCAACCATCCCGAAGTGGCGATCGTCGGCGTCGGCCGCATCGTCGAGCGGCCGATGTTCCAGCAAGGCCGGATCGTCGCGCGCAAGCTGCTGAACCTGTCCTGCTCGTTCGATCATCGCGTCGTCGACGGCGCCGATGGCGCGCACTTCGTGCAGGCAGTGCGGCGCCTGCTCGAATGTCCTTCACTGCTGTTCATCGAGTAGGCCCGGATCTTCTGCGAGGTCGCTCCCGAATGACGACAGCTTTGCGCTTCGCCCAAGTCCGTACGCATAGTCCGGGCGATCCCATCTCAACCATCGGGGCTGCGCGAGCTTGCGCGGCGCCTGCGCGGCCAACTTGCGCTCAACTTCTCGCCGAGGCCTTCGGGCCTTGGGCGGCGACCGTCTCGCGCAATCTGGCTCGCGCATTCGCTCACGCAATTCCCGCGTCCCCCGCAAAACATCCGGGCTGGCCATGAGTACCGAATCGACACAACTGCTGGTGATCGGCGGCGGGCCCGGCGGCTACGTCGCCGCGATCCGCGCCGCGCAACTGGGCGTCAGCACGGTGCTGGTCGAGGGTGAACATCTCGGCGGCACGTGCCTGAACATCGGCTGCATTCCATCGAAGGCGCTGATTCACGTCGCCGCCGAGTTCGACAAGGTGCGGCACTTCGCCCAGGGCAGCGCGCTGGGCATTCACGTCAGTGAGCCGCGCTTCGACGCGGCTCAGGCCGTGCAGTGGAAGGACGGTGTCGTGCGCCGGCTCACCGGCGGCGTCGCGGCTCTCCTGAAGAAGGCCGATGCGCAGGTCATCAACGGCTGGGCCGAAATCGTCGACGGCAAGACCGTCGAAGTGCGCGCGCAACGCGCCGGCGGCAGGCAGACGCGACGCATCACCTGCGAGCACCTGCTGCTGGCGCCGGGCTCGGTGCCGGCGTCTCTGCCGTCGTTGCCGTTCGGCGGCCGCGTGATCTCGTCGACCGAAGCGCTGTCCCCCGGCGAGATTCCCAAGCGGCTGGTGGTGGTCGGCGCCGGCTACATCGGGCTCGAACTCGGGATCGCCTACCGGAAGCTCGGCGCCGAGGTCACGGTGATCGAGGCGCTGCCGCAGGTGCTGCCGGCATACGACGCCGAACTGGCGAAGCCGGTCGCCGCTTCGCTGCGCCGGCTCGGCGTCACCGTGCACCTGAGTTGCACGGTTTTGGGCCTGACCGAGGCCGGCGACGCCGTGCGCATGCGCGACGCGCAGGGAACGGAGCGCACCGTTGCTGCCGACCAGGTGCTGGTGGCGATCGGGCGCCGGCCCGCGACCTCCGGCTGGGGGCTCGAACGGCTGCAACTGGACATGGACGGCCACTTCGTCAAGGTCGACGATCAGTGTCGAACGTCGATGCGCCGCGTCTGGGCGATCGGCGATGTCACCGGCGAACCGATGCTCGCGCATCGGGCCATCGCGCAGGGCGAACTGGTCGCCGAGATCGTCGCCGGCGAACGCAGGCGCTTCGCTGCGACGGCGATTCCCGCGGTCGTCTTCACCGATCCCGAAGTGGTTGTCGTCGGCGTCTCGCCCGAGGAGGCGGAACGCGCCGGCCTCGATTGCCTGCAGGCGAGCTTCCCGTTCGCGGCCAACGGCCGCGCGCTGACGCTCGAGGCCGGCGACGGCTTCGTGCGCGTGGTCGCTCGACGCGACAACCATCTGATCGTCGGCTGGCAGGCGGTCGGCCGCGAGGCGTCCGAACTCGCCGCGGCGTTCATGCAGTCGATCGAGATGGGCGCGCGGCTGGAGGACATCGCCGCGACGATTCATGCGCACCCGACGCTCGGCGAGGCGGTGCAGGAGGCGGCGATGCGCGCGCTCGGCCACGCGCTGCACGTCTGAACAAGCCGACCGACAGCGATGCGCCAGGCGCATACCGTGCTGCAGATGCCGACGACTGGCCGCGGGCTAGGCGACATCACGCGAAAGATCGCAGCCTGGGTCGATCAAACGGGCCTTCGCAACGGACTGCTGACGGTCTTCGTGCGCCACACGTCGGCCAGCCTGCTGATCCAGGAAAACGCCGATCCCGAGGTACAGCGCGATCTCGAGCGTTTCTTCGCGCGCCTGGCGCCCGACGGCGACCGCCTGTTCGAGCACGACACCGAAGGGCCCGATGACATGCCGGCGCACGTGCGCAGCGCGCTGACGCAGACTCAGCTTTCGGTGCCGCTCGTCGACGGCGCGCTCATGCTCGGCACCTGGCAGGGTATCTACCTCTACGAGCATCGCACGCGCGGGCATCGGCGCGAGATCGTGCTGCACGTGATCGGCGAGTAAGCCGCGTGCAGGCTGCTGCGGCGCTGCCCGCCGACGCACTGCGCGAAGCCTTCAATGCGTCTTTCGCCGACTACCTGCTCGGCGCACCGAAGCTGCAGGCACAGGACTGGCCGGACTTCCTGCTGCGCCATGGCATCGATCTCGGGCTCAGCGTAGTTCTTGCCGAAGACGATCAAGTGCGGGCGTTTGCAATGGTCTGCCCGATCAGTGCCGACCGCGTGCGCCTGGCGACGATGGGCGTGCGGCCCGGGGCGCGCGGTGGCGGCGCGGCCGCGCGCCTGCTCGACCATGTGCTGGCGCAGGCGCGGGCGCGCGGCGCAACGTGCTTCGAGCTGGAGGTCTTTGCGCAGAACCTGCCGGCAGTGCGGCTTTACCAAAGACACGGCTTCGCGCCGGTCGCGCCGCTGTACGGCTACGAACGGGGCCCCGGCTCGAGCGGCGGCGACATTGCAGCCGACGCGCCGCACGTCGTCACGCCCGCGCAGGCGGCTTCGTGGCTGCGCGCCGTTCAGGTCGACGGCATCCCTTATCAGGTGTCCGCCGCGGCCATCGAATCGAGAACAGGCCCGCTCGTGGCCTGGCGCCTCGGCCATGCGCAACTCGTGTTCAGGCCCCGCGGCCCCTTCCGCGTCAGCGTGCTGAGCCTGATCGACGTCGAGACCGAACAACGCGGCGCACGTGCACTGGCCCTGGCGCTGGCCGCAGCGCATCCGCAGGCGACGCTGCATGTGCCGCAGCTGCAGCGACTCGACCTGGGCGGCCACGCGCTCGAGGCGATCGGCTGGGCCCGCCTGCCGCTGCACCAGCTGCTGATGCGCCGCTCGCTGCGCGACTGACGCCGGCAAGGGCCGCGCCGGCCTCAACCGACGACATTGACCATCCAGCCGACACCGAAGCGATCGGTGAGCATGCCGAAGGCCGGCGACCAGAACGTCTTGCCGAGCGGCATCTGCACCGCGCCGCCCTCGGCCAGCGCGTTGAACAGCCGCTCCGCCTGCGCCGCGTCGGCCGCCGCAATCGACAGCGAAAAGCCCTGGAAGGCCGGCTGGCCCGAGCAGTTGCCGTCGGAGAGCATCAGCACCGTGTCGCCGATCGCCAGGCTCGCGTGCATGACCTTGTCCTGCGAGCCGGGCGGCACCATGCCTGGCGGCGACGGTTCGGGGCTGTCCCTGAAGCGCATCAGCATCTGCACCTTGGCACCGAGCGCCCGGCGATAGAACGCGATGGCCTCCTCGCAGCGACCGTTGAAGAACAGGTACGGTTCGAGCGTCATCGTCTTCCCCGCAAACGGCGAACGCGCCGTGCGGGCGATGATCCGCGCATCAGCCGGCCGGCGTGATCCTCAGATTGCGGGTCGGCGGCTGCAAGCGGGCCGGGCCGTCTGACGAGGGCGGCGCACCGTCACTGCGGCTGGAAGCCGCTCTTCTTGATGATCCGCGCCCAGACCTGCGAGTACGCGCGCTCGCGGGCCGCGAGTTGCTGCTGGGTCATGAACTGCACCGTCATGCCCCAGCCGACGAGCCTGTCGCGCACGTCGGGCAACTCGACCACCCTGGCCAGCGCAGTGGAGAAGCGGTCGACGCTGTCCCGCGGCGTGCCGGCCGGCGCAAAGAAGCCGTAGAACGGAATCTCCTCGAAGCCGGCGAGTCCCAGTTCGGCGAAGGTCGGCACCTCGGGCATTGCCCCTTGCCGCTTGTCGCCCATCACCGCGACCACGCGCATCTTGCCGGCGCGGTGATTCTCGATGAAATCCTGCACCGAACCGACCCCGGCCGGAATCTGGTTGCCGAGCATGTCGGCCATCATCGGCGCGCTGCCGCGATAAGGCAGCGCCGTCAGATCCAGACTGAACCGCTCGCCGATCACCTTGACCAGGAATTCGGGCACCGAGGCTGGCGCCGGAATGCCGACTGCGCTCTTGCCGCCCTGCGCCTTCACCCAGGCCACGTAGTCCAGGAAGGTCTTCGGTGGCGTGCCGCTCGACAGGGCGAGCGCGTTGACGAAGGTGGCGAATCCCGCCACGGCGACGAAATCCTTCGCCGGCTCGAAGCCCGGGTTCTTCAGCACGAGCGGCAGGATCGAGATCGTGTGGTCGTGCGAGATGAACAGCGTGGTGCCATCGGGCGCCGCCGCTTTCAGCGCCTGCGCGGCGATCTGGCCACCGGCGCCGGGACGGTTCTCGACGATGACCGGGCTGCCCAGTTCGTCCTTCAGCTTGTCGGCGAGCACGCGCGCAATCGCATCGGTGCCGCCGCCCGGCGGGAAGCCGACCAGGATCTTCAGCGGCTTGGCGGCCTGCGCCCAGGCCGTGCCCGTGACGCATAACGCCAGCGCCGCCAACGCAGCGCGAACAAGCTTCGGCAATGTGAAGGGCAGCATGCGACCTCGGCGGACGAACGGAATCAGAGCGCGGATTATCTCAGCGGCGATGCCGCGCGCGAGCCCGGCCGCGCAACGCGAGGGCACACAAGAAAACGCCCGCTGCCGCGGGCGTTTTGCAGTCCTCCAGGGCCAACGCCTGGCGGCGCCGGCCCCGCGCCGCATCCTCTGCTACTTGCCGAGCGTGTGAATGTTCTTCACGTTGTTGCGCGCCCAGTTGATGTCACGCGAGCCATGGCACGACAGGCAGGCGAAATCGAGCGTCAGCTTGCCAGTGGCGAACTTGCCGTCGTCGGTGAACATCTTGTCGGTCGGCGCCGTCGAGATGCGCATGATGTGCGTGCGGATATCGGCCTGGTACTTGCCGAAGACCTCGGCGGTGCGCCCGGCCTTGGGCATGTGGCATTCGATGCAGTCGACGCCGGACTTCTGCATGCGGCTGCCTTCGTACTGCTTCGCCGTGGCCTGATGGCAGCTCGAGCAGGTCGCCTTGATCGACGTGTGCGACGGCTTGTGCGGGTTGTGGCAGTCATTGCAGCCGAGCTTGCCGACGTGCGCGCCCTTCAGGTACTCGTTGTACTGCTCGTGGTGCTGGATGAAGCCGTTCGAAGCCGGAATCTTGTCGGCGTCGCCGCGGATGTGGCACTTGCCGCAGGCCGCCGGCGTGCGGTCGACCTTGATGTTGGCCTTGGCCGGGCTCTTCGCGTGCGCCGCGCCGGGACCATGGCACTCTTCGCAGACGATGCCGGGAAAGGCCCACGTGCCCACGAGTCCCGGCCGGCCATCCTGGTTGCCTTCCTTGCTGTAGCCGGAGGTGTGGCAGGTGCCGCAGTTGTACGGCTTATTGATGTCCTTCGCCGAATAGTCGACCCAGCGGCCGGTGGCCATGTTGTACTGGTTCTTGCCCGGCCGGTCCTTCTTCGCGCCGGTCTGCGTGATGATGTAGCCCTGTTGATTGACGAAACGGATCTTCCATTCGGCGCCGCCGATCACGTAGCTGATGTCGTCCCACGTGTAGCCCTCGGGCAGCGGTGCGCCGAAGGCGCGCGCCTCCGCTGCCGGCCGCAGCTTCTTCGGGTGACCGGACATGCGGTAGTGGTTGTACTGCTCGCTGTGGCAACCAGCGCAGGCCTGCGGACCGGCGTAGCCCTTGGCGGCGGCCGCGGCCGACACCTGCTCCGAGGGCAACATCAGCGACGGCTTCGCACTGCCGCCGACCATTGAAAGCCCGCTGCCATCCGTTGCGCACGCAGCGAGAAACGTGCCACCGGCCAGCGCAATGCTGCCGATGAAAAGCCAGCTCTTCGCGTTCATAAACCGCCTCTCCACTCGATGATGGCTTGATGTTGTTGCCCACTCAGTCTGCGCTGCCACGGTGCGCATCTATTGATCTGAGTAAAACCGCTGGCGATTGGAATCGGGTAGAGGCAGCGATTCACCGTTCGCTGTTACGGTCGGCGTTACGTTCCGCGCGCAAGCGGCGTGATCGCGGCCCAGGCGAAACGCGTGCTTAGGTGGAAACCCTGCGCCGCGAAGCGTGACAGAGGTGAGACCTGAACCGCCGGCGAGGCCGAAATAGAGGACTTTTGAATCTGGTCACGCGGGGCCGGGCCGGCGCGCCGACGAACTGGACCTTGCCAGGATCGGCCATCGTGTTGATGGCAATGCAACCGCTTTTGCGAAATACTGCTTTTCCTGGATGAGAGGCATGTTGAGCGCTGAACAGATCATCGGCCGCGTCGACCGGCTACCGTCGCTGCCTGCGGCCTATTTCCGCGTATGTGCACTGGTCAATGATCCGCAGGCCACGCTGCAGCAAGTCGTCGACGTGATCGAGGCCGACCCGCCGATGGCGGCGCGCACTCTTGCCGTCGTCAACAGCGTGTTCTATGCGCTGCCTCATCGCGTCGAAACGATCAGGCGCGCGCTTTCGTACCTGGGCATGCGGCAGGTCTACGACATCGCCCTGGCCACGAGCCTGGCCAGAACGTTCCATGGCATCAGGCCAGAGCAATTGAACATGACGCGCTTCTGGCGCGGCAGTGTCTATCGCGGCATCGCAGCGCGGCAGCTGGCGCGCGCATGTGGGTTGCTCGACGCGGAGCGCCTGTTCGTCGAGGGCCTGCTCAGCGACATCGGCCACCTGGCCATGTATCTTGCCGTGCCTGCGCTGGCCCTCGCGGCACGTGAGGCCGCCCAGAGCGGGGCCGAGGTGCTGGCAGCGACGGAGCAGCGCCTGATCGGCTGCAACTACGCGCAGGTCGGCGCTGCGCTGTTGGCACGCTGGCAGTTGCCGGAAGCCATCGAACAGACGGTGCGCTATCACGTCGAACCGCAAGAAGCAGGCAAACGCGAGCTTGAGGCGGCGGTCGTGTTCGTGGCCGCCCATCTTGCCGGTGCGGCGCTGGATGAACTGCCGCTGCCGGTCGGCGCGGAGATCCCTGCAACGGTTTGGCCGTTGCTGAAGGTCTCGGACGGCGTTCTGCCGGCGGTCATCAAGGCCGCCGACGGCGAAGCGGCGGCGGTCACGGCGCTCTTCTTTCCTGAGTTGCGCAGCGCCGCCTGAGGCGCTGCGGTTCAGCTCACGCCTGCATAGGTGCTGCGCGAGCCGCGCCGATATTTGCTGCGGCCAGCGTGACCCGATTGCGGCCGTTGCGCTTCGATTCGTACAAGGCTGCATCAGCGGAATCGATCAGCGAATCGAGTTGCCGCGTCTCGGAGATCAGGCCTGCAACGCCGATACTGACAGTGACCGCGACGGGCTCGGTCGTGCGCAGGCCGGGGCCGACGTTGACTTCAAGCGCATGGCGCAGACGCTCGGCAATCACTCGAGCCTGCCGCCCATCGATGTCCGGGATGACGATGCAGAATTCCTCGCCGCCATAGCGGCCGAGCAGCTCATCGCCGCGCAGATTTCTCATCAAGGTGTTGGCGACTGATCGAATCACCCTGTCGCCAAAGCTATGGCCGAAGCGGTCGTTGATCGACTTGAAGTGGTCAATGTCGATCATCACGCAGGCAAGCGCGCGCCCTTCGTCTCGTGCCTGCTGCAGCATTTGCGTCGCCTGCTCTACGAAGGCGCGTCGATTCAGGCAGCCTGTGAGGCCGTCTCGTGTGGCCAGTTCCTCCAGTTCAGCGTTCTTTTCCTCAATTTCCGCGCGCGAAGCCTCCAGCGCCAGCAGCGCCTCGTGCAGCTGTTCGTTGGCGTGCTGCAGCTCGGTGACGTCATGCAGCGTGATCAGGCAGCCGCGCGTGGCGCCGCTGTGGTTGTTAATCGGCGAACAACTGAGCAGCGCCCGACGATGACTGCCTTCACTACCGGGGACGTTCAAAGCGAGTCCACTGACCGGTCTGCCGGTCATCATCGCTACTATCCACGACGGCTGGCCGTTTGTTGCCGGCGTCAGCCAGTGCACTGCGTCAAGAGGCTTGCCATACAGGTGGTCGGCCAGTTCGGGGGTCAGGCGGCGAAACGCCTCATTGGCAAGAACCAGCCGGCCCTTGGCATCAACGATGACCACCGCATCGACAAAAGTGTCAAATGCCTGCCGAACATGTTCCGGAACCGCGGCAGCCGGATCGAGGAACTCCAGCGCCCGTCGTATGTAGAGAAACACCAGCATCACACCGATCGTGCCAAGCAGCAGTACCAGCATGAACAGCGGCTCGCGCCACCAATTCGTGATCCAATCGGAATCAAGCCGGACGAAGCTGATCTCCAGATCGCCCCACGGCTGTCCGTCGGCAAGCAGCGGCACGCGTACGTGATTGTTTGTCGATTTGCCATCAGGGGGCGCCTCCCATAACGCTGCGTGTTTAGGCGTCTGGACGGCCACCTGGCCATCGTCCCGGCGCAGCGCCAGCGACGCGACGTCGCGGCTGCGGTCGAGCATCTTCGCGAATGCGCTTTCGACCGCCGCACGGTCGCCCTGCTCGAGCAAGGTGGCCGCCTGCACGCCAAGGGCGCCAGCCAGCGCACTACGCACGGCGCGCTGGCTTTCCAGGCGCGTCGGCACCAGACCAAAGAACAGATCGAGGGCCATCACAAGGCTCACGATCAGCGCAACCAGACCGAAGCTCAACCGAGCGACCGGACCGGGGCGGCGAATTGACCAGGATCTCGCGGCCATCGGCTTCAGCTCCCGTCGCCCAGCATTTGGCGAGCGGCGCGTTCTTCGCGCATGGTCTCGTCGACCGATGCCGAATTCGCCGCGGCGGGTTTGCGGGCGGGGCGTTGTTCGTCCTCTTCGTCGTCGCTGCGGCCGATGATCGGCAGCGGATCGACATGCCACCACGCGGGCAGCGAACCGAGCAGCGCCGTGAATACGCCGCTCAAGCGCAGCACCCACCAGACCGCGCCGACCGTAAACGTCAGCCCGCCGATCTTGGCCGCGTCGACCGCAAACTGCTGCGCCGGGCTGCGCAGGGCCTCGTCGTTCGACCGCGGCGCCTCCAGCTGCACCCGGCCGTCGCTGCGTCCTGTGCTGCCGGTGTCGCCCGTGTGCAGCAGGCCATCGACCTGGAAACCGTTGAGCACCAGCAGGCGCAACTCGGGGCCACTGTCGGCAAATAGGGCGAGTCGAACGAAACTCGCGCCGCTTTCCACTGCTTGCGACCGTCCAACGGTGTCGCTGTCTGCGGTGCCGCTGTTGATCACGCCGCTGCTGTCAAGTGGCGTCAGCGAAAGATCAATCCATGCGACCGCTGCGCCTTCGACTCCGCCGTCTGCTATTGCGCTGCTCGGCGATTCCTGCCACTTGGACTCGGTGACGACAGCGCGGCTGTGGCCGCCGTCGTCCGGCGCCGGCGCATCCGCAGCAACGCCGCCGGTCGGCGGTTCCTGGCTGGCGGTGCCGCCGCCTGTCGAGACGACCGGGAACGACAAAGCAGCGCCGTCGGCCGATCGTACCGGGGCGGTCGAACCGGTCGAGCCACCGGCGCCGCCATCCGAACTGCCATTGCCGGGCGTCGTTGCCGGCAGCGCCGTGAAGTTCACGGTCGCAGCCAGCGGCGCGCTGTCGGCGCGCCCGTCCGACACGACGATCGAGAATCCTGGCGCCGCGGAACCAACGTGAATGAAGAGAACTTCGCCGTTGGCCAGCGCGCCGTAGGTAAATGTCGAGACGGCAACACCCGGCGCCGATGCAAGTTCAAAGCGGCCGTTGCTGATCGCGCCGACGCTGAAGCTCAGCGCGCTGAGCGGATCGTCCGCGTCGGCGACATCGAGACTTGCCGCCGACAGGGTCACGATTTGTCCTTCGGTCAGCGTCAGCGAGGTGCCGCTAAGCGTTGGCGCCTCGTTGACGT
>JBFGOX010000029.1:0-12189 GCA_041565015.1 Burkholderiaceae bacterium | reverse complement strand
TGCAGACCATTTACCCGAACATCTTTGCCTGCGGTGACGTTGCCGGGCCGTACCAGTTCACGCACACCGCCGCGCACCAGGCATGGTTCGCCGCGGTCAACGCGCTGTTCGGCAGCTTCCGCCGCTTCAAGGCCGACTACCGCGTGATCCCCTGGGCCACCTTTACCGAGCCCGAAGTGGCACGTGTCGGCCTGAACGAGCAGGAGGCGAAGGAGAAGAACATTGCCCACCAGGTGACCGTCTATGGCATCGACGACCTTGACCGTGCGATCGCCGACGAGGAGGCGCACGGCTTCGTCAAGGTGCTGACCAAGCCGGGGACCGACCGGATCCTCGGCGCCACCATCGTCGGCGAGCACGCCGGCGACCTGCTGGCCGAATACGTGCTGGCGATGAAGCACAACCTCGGCCTGAACAAGATCCTCGGCACGATCCACACGTACCCGACGCTGGCCGAGGCGAACAAGTATGTCGCCGGCAACTGGAAGCGCTCGACGGTGACCAAGGGCCAGTGGGCTTTCCTCAACGCCTTCCAGGCCTGGCGGCGCGGCGAGTACGGCTTCGCCGCCGTGCTCGGCAAGATCGGCGCCCTGCTGTCGGACAAGCGCAAGGCCTACGCGGCCGAGGCGCACTGAGCCGGGCTGAAGGCAACCGCGTGCGGAGCGACCATGCCGGCGCTGCTTTCCCGCTGGTTCACTGGCTGGCTGTCGCAGCAGGTGGCGACGCCGTCGCCAATCGCCGCCGATCCGGCGGCGCTGGCGGCGGCGCTGCAGCCGGGCGACGTGCTGCTGGTCGACGGCAAGTCGCGCATGAGCGGAATCATCAAGACGCTGACGCAGTCCAGTTGGTCGCACGCGGCGCTTTACGTCGGGCCACGGCCGGAGCTCGGCCGCAAGGACGGACATGTGGCGGAGCTGGTCGAAGCGGACATCAACCACGGCGTGCGCGCCCTGCCGCTCGCCGAATACGCGCACCTGCACACGCGCATCTGCCGGCCGCTCGGGTTGTCGGAGGCCGAGCGCGAGGCGGTGATCCGCTACGCGATCGACCGACTCGGCCTGCACTACGACATGAAGAACATCGTCGACCTCGCGCGCCGGCTGCTGCCGCTGGGTCGACGCTCGCCGGCAGCAATCCTCGGCGCCAATGACCCGCGCCGCGTGATCTGTTCATCGCTGATAGCGCAGGCGTTCGCGTCGGTGGGATTTGCCGTGCTGCCCGAGGCCACGGTCGAGACGGAACCGGCAGGACAGCCGCACGATCGCCTGCGCTCGATGCACCTGCCCCGGCACCACAGCTGGATCTCCCCGCGCGACTTCGATATCTCCCCCTGCTTCGGCGTGATCAAACCGGCATCGTTCAGGCCGGCAGCGACCGCACTCGCGGAGCGGACTGCGCAAAGCCCGGCCTTCGCCGTCGAGATCGCCGCCGCACCGGCCGCCTGAAGGCTGGCGCGGGCGCCGCCGCGCGCCGGTCGAAGCACATGACAGGCGCTCCCGCACACGGTAAAACTGCACCCTATTGACGGAGACGGCGCGCGCGGCAGCAGACCGTTGGCCGAAGCGGGCCGCGATACCCGACAGCGTCCCACAGAGGACCGAACGATGGCAGCAACAATCGGCGGCTGGATCGCCCGCTACCTGACACAGCCCGTCGGTGAGCCACAGACGGCAACTGTCGGGATCGACCAGCTCGCGGCGGCACTGATGCCCGGCGACGTGCTGCTGGTCGAAGGAGACACGCGGATCAGCGGCGCGATCAAATACCTGACGCAGTCGACCTGGTCGCACGCGGCGCTGTACGTCGGCGCGCGGGCGGAGATACCGCTGCGCAACGGCGGGGTCTGCGACACCGTCGAGGCCGACATCGAGGAAGGCGTGCGCGCCATGCCGCTGGCCGAACACGCGCGACTGCACACGCGCATCTGCCGGCCGGTCGGCTTGTCGCCGCGCGACCGCGAGAAAGTGATCCAGTTCGCGATCGCCAGGATCGGACACCGCTACGACTTGAAGAACGTCTTCGATCTGGCCCGCTATCTGGTGCCCTTGCCGGTGCCGCGGCGCTGGCGCCGGCGCGCGATCGCCTTCGGCAGCGGCGACCCGACGCGGGCGATCTGCTCGACGCTGATCGCGCAGGCATTCCAGTCGGTGCGCTACCCGATCCTGCCCAAGGTCACGCGCGAGCGTTTCGGCGCGGCGGACTGCAACGACTGCGTGCGCGAGTACTACCGGATCCGCCACCACAGCCTGTTCGCGCCGCGCGACTTCGACATCTCGCCGTTTTTCGCGATCGTCAAGCCGACGCTGGCTGCCGCCGCCGACTATCGCAGCATCACGTGGGTCGAAGAAGGCGAGCGGCCGGCGGAGTTCATCGACGACACCGACGACGTGCAGCAAGCCGCCTGAAGACAGCGCGGCGCAGCCGCTCGACTATCCTGCGCGATGGCGCCGTTGGCGGCGCGCAAAATCATTCAGCGATGGATCACGTTCAGAACATCGTCGTCGGCGCGGGCGTGGTCGGCCTGGCGATAGCCCGCGCGCTGGCGCAATCGGGCCGTGAAGTGCTGGTGCTCGAGGCAGAGACCGCCATCGGCACCGGCACGAGCTCGCGCAACAGCGAGGTGATTCACGCCGGGATCTATTACCCGACCGGCTCATTGAAGGCGCGGCTGTGCGTCGACGGCCGGCGGCAGCTGTACGAGTACTGCGCCGCGCACGGCGTGCCGCACCGCAAGCTTGGCAAGCTGGTGGTGGCCACGCGGGACGACCAGGTCACGCCGTTGCAGGCGCTGCACGCCAAGGCGCTGGCCAATGGCGTCGAAGGCTGCGAGCTGATCAGCGCGCAGGCCGCGCGCGAGATCGAGCCGGCATTGCGCTGCACGGCGGCGATGCGTTCGCGCGAAACCGGCATCATCGACAGCCATGCGCTGATGCTGGCGCTGCTTGGCGATCTGGAAGGCGCCGGCGGCATGGTCGCCTATGCATCGCCGCTGGCCCGCGCCCGCCGCGGTGCCTCGCGCTGGATCGCCAGCGCCGACGGCGCCGAGCCGCTCGAAGTCTCGTGCGACTGGCTCGTCAACGCCGCCGGCCTGCACGCACAGCACGTGGCGTCGACGGTGGAACCGCTGGCGCGCGAGCACGTGCCGCCGACGTACTACGCCCGCGGCTGCTACTTCCAGTTGTCGGGCCGCGCGCCGTTCTCGCGGCTGATCTATCCGCTGCCCGCGCCGGGCGGCCTGGGCGTGCACCTGACGCTCGACATGGGCGGGCAGGCGCGCTTCGGTCCCGATGTCGAGTGGGTCGACCGCATCGACTACACGGTCGATCCGCGCCGAGCCGACCGCTTCTACGCCGAGGTGCGCGAATACTGGCCGGCGCTTGCCGACGGCGCGCTGGCGCCCGCGTATTCGGGCATCCGCCCGAAACTGGCCGGACCGGGCGAAGGGGTGCGCGATTTCATCATCGCCGGGCCGGCGGAACACGGCGTCGACGGACTGGTCAATCTGTTTGGCATCGAGTCGCCGGGACTGACCGCCTGCCTGGCGATCGGCGCGATGGTCGCCGGTATCGTCGATGAAAGGCCGGCGGCCCCGCTGTAAGTTGGCGCACGAATCCGCGACTGATCTAGCGACGCCGCATCGTGCTCGCGAACCGTAAACGTTGCCTCGGATGAAACGTCGCGCCCTTCTGGCCTTGCTCGCATTGGCGCCGCTGCCGTCGCCGCAGTCTGCGCTGGCGAATAGCTTCGACCACGGTCATGCCGTCTGGGATGCGCTGCTCAAAAAGCATGTGCGACTGATCAACAACGGCAACGCCAGCCAGGTCGACTACAAAGGTTTCGCCGCCGACCGCGCTGCGCTCAGGTCCTACCTCGATCGCCTGTCGGCGGTCAGTGTGGCGCAGTTCAACGGCTTCTCCAGGGCACAGCAGTACGCGTTTCTGGCCAACGCCTACAACGCCTTCACGGTCGAGAAGATCCTGACCCGCTACCCGAACCTGACCTCGATTCGCGACTTCGGCCGCATCTTCAACAATCCCTGGAAGGACGAGTTCTTCACCCTGTTCGGCGAGAAGCGGCATCTGGACTGGATCGAGCACGAGACCATGCGCGCGCCCGGCCGCTACGACGACCCGCGCGTGCACGTGGCGGTGAACTGCGCCAGCGTCGGCTGCCCGATGCTCGATCGCGACGCCTTCGTCGCCGAGCGGCTCGATGCGCAACTCGACGGGCTGATGCGCCGCTTCCTGAGCGACCGCACGCGCAACCGCTACAACGCGCAGGCGCAGGCGGTCGAGCTGTCGCAGCTGTTCGACTGGTACCGGCAGGATTTCGAGAAGGGCCACCGCGGGTTCTCCAGCCTGCAGGACCTGGTTGCGAAGTACGCGACGGAACTCGCCGACAGTGCCGCGGACCGCGCCACGCTGCGCAGCAGGTCGGCGCCGATCCGGTTCATCGACTATGACTGGTCGCTGAACGACCTGTCGCGTTAGCCAACGAAACGGTCCCGATCGAGGAGGCCCCGATGATCGCCTGCCTGTGGCAAGCAACGACCCGCACGGTCGACTTCGACGCCTACTGGGCATTCCTGCACCGGCGCGCGCTCGCCGACTACCAAGCGGCGGACGGCAACCAGGGCGTGCAACTGTTCCGCCGCCTCGAGGCAGACCGCGCCCACTTCCTGGCGCTGAGCTTCTGGTCGTCGCGGCAGGCGCTAAGCGGCTTCGCCGGCGGCACGCAGACGGTTCGCTACTACCCGGAGCATGTCGCCTACCTCGTCGACGGCGGGCCTACGGTGGCCTGTTTCGAGGCCAATGAAACGGCGCCGGTGCCACGCCTGCCGGCAGAACAGACCTGCGTGCACTGCGCCAGCATGCGCCTTGCGCAGGGCATCGCGACATAGCACGCGACGCTGCAGCGCTGCGGCACAATCGCGCGCTGTGATACCCGCTCCGTCCGACGCCCTGCACGCTGCGGCACGCGCCGATCGTCCCGCCACCACCGACGTTCCCACGCGCGCTGCGCTGGCGCTCGGGCTGGTCGGCAGCCTCGGCGAGGAACTGCTCGCCGTGCTCGTCTCCGCACGCGAATACCGCGCCGTGCATGTCGGGGTCACGCAGATGATCGGCACCGCGGCGAGCCGTTTCCGGCCGTGGCTGGTCGGCTACGGCACGCCGATCGTCGACGACGCATTCATCGGCGTGACCGGAGAGGAGACGTTCGTTCCGAAGGCCTCGCCAATCCGCCGCTACGGCGAAGCGCAACTGCTCGACGCCGCGCGCGTTGCACGCGACGCCGGCGCCAGCACGCTGGTGGTGATCGCGCCGTTGCCGGCACTGCTGCAGATGGGCGAGGCCACGCGGCTGCAGTCGTCGGTCGATGACGTTGCACTGGTCGAGCTCGGGTTTTCGCGCCTGATCTTCGTGCGGCCGACAGCGGCCGACGATCTGCGCCGTTCGCCGAACCTGTTCCTGAACCTGCTGCGCGCCGCGGGCCGCGCGCTCGCCGACCTGATGCTTCCGCCGTATACGCGGGCGCTGTCGGCGCGGACCGCCGCGCAAGCCATCGTCGAGGCCGTGCGCGGCGCGCGACCCGGTGTCACCGTGCTCGGCGCCAAGGAACTGACGGCGATCGTCAGCGCGCGGCTGCCGGCACTGGCGAAGAAGCGCCGCTGGCCCTGACGTCACCTCCGATGCGACTGGCCATCATCATCCCGGTTCTCAATGAGGCAACGACCATCGAGGCGACCCTCGCGCGACTGGCGCCGCTGCGCGAGCGCGGCGTGGCGGTGATCGTCGCCGACGGCGGCAGCACCGATGGCACGCCGGTGCGGGCAGCGCCACTGGCCGATCACATTGTTTCCAGTCCACGCGGCCGCGCGTTGCAGATGAATGCCGGCGCACGCAGCGATTCGGCCGCCGGCGCCGACGTGCTGCTGTTCCTGCACGCGGATACGCTGCTGCCGCAGGAAGCCGATCGCATTGTGCTGCGCGCACTGGCCACCTCCGGCCGCTGCTGGGGCCGCTTCGACGTCACCCTCGACGCGCCCGGCGTGTCGCTGCGCGTGATCGCGACGCTGATGAACTGGCGCTCTCGACTGACCGGGATCGCCACCGGCGACCAGGCGATCTTCGTCGAGCGCAGCGCGTTCCTCGCCCTCGACGGCTTCGCGCCGCTGCCGCTGATGGAAGACATCGATTTCTGCCGGCGCGCCAAGCGACTGGCGCCGCCGGTTGCGCTGCGCGAGCGCGTGATCACCTCGGCCCGCCGCTGGCAGCAGCGCGGCGTCTGGCGTACGGTGGCGCTGATGTGGTGGCTGCGGCTGGCCTACTTCTTCGGTGCCGACCCGGCACGATTGGCGCAGCGTTATCGCCATGTCCGCTGAGCCGGCTCCGATCGACATCGCGGTGTTCGCGCGCGCGCCGGTGCCGGGGCAAGCCAAGACGCGGCTGATTCCGGTACTGGGCGCGACCGGCGCGGCCGCATTGCAGCGCCAACTGACCGCGCGCGCGCTGGCCACGGCCTGCGCGCTGGCGCAGGCGCGGGTCACGCTGTGGGTGGCCGGCGACTGCGCGCATCCGTTCATCGTCGAGACGGCTGCCCGCCACCGCGTCGCCGTCGCGCCGCAGACCGGAGCAGATCTGGGGGCGCGCATGCATCAGGCCTTCGTCGCCGCCGCCGCGCCCCTGTTGCTGATCGGCACCGACTGCCCGCAGCTGCGCGTCGACGATCTCGCTGCCGCCGCCGACGCGCTTGCGTCGCACGATGTCGTGCTACAACCCGCCTCCGACGGTGGCTATGTGCTGATCGGCCTCAGAGGGCCTCAGCCGGCGCTGTTCGAATCGATCCAGTGGGGAGACTCTTCAGTGCTGCAACAGACGCGAATCCGGATCGCGGCGGCGGGCCTGCGCTGTGCGCTGCGCCCGGTGCTCGACGATCTGGACACCGCCGCCGACCTGCGGCGCGCGATCGCGGCAGGACTGATCGAGCCGCCCCAATACGCGCGATGATCGTTGCGGCCGCAATTTCGCTCAGCACGGCGCTGCTGCTCTTCGCCTCGCCGGCGCCGGCCCGGCTCGCGCCTTTTTCGTCGGCCGTGCCGGGCCAGCCGCCGCCGGCGCCGTGGCGCGTGTTCACGCTGCCGAAGCAGCCGCTTCACACGCGCTATGAGATCGTCGCGCTCGAGGGCGGCACCGTGCTGCGCGCGACGGCCGAGGCCTCCTACGCCAACCTGGTGCATCCGCTGAGCGACGAGCGCGCGCAGCGCCTGCGCTGGCGCTGGCGAGTCGAGCGGCCGGTCGAGGGATCCGACCTGACACGCAAGGATGGCGACGATGTGCCGGCGCGCGTGTGCGCGCTGTTCGACGTGCCGCTGGAGCGGCTGCATTTCGGCGACCGCCTGATCATCATCCTCGCCCGCGCGCTGTTCAACGTGCAGTTGCCGGCTGCCGCGATCTGTTACGTGTGGGACCGCGAGTTGCCGCCCGGCACGTGGCTTGCCAATGCGTACACCGATCGCGTGCAGATGCTGGTCCTGCGCCGCGGCCGGTACGGCAACTGGTTCGAGGAAACGCGCGATCTGGCGAGCGATTTCGTCCATGCGTTCCCCTACGAAGCGCGTGGCGGCGTCGCGCCGCTGGCGGCCATCGGCCTGTCCGCCGACGCCGACAACACCGGTCGCCGCGCGCTTGCCTACTTCGGCGACCTGGTGCTGGAAGGCCGATGAGCCCGACACGGTCACCGTGGATCCGTTCGCTGCGGCCTGCGGCGACGGCGTGCAGCGCCGAGGCGACCCCATGAGCGCGCAACTGCTGCTGATCGGCGGCGGGCACGCGCATCTCGGCGTGCTCGACGCGATCGCCAAGCGAAAACGCAGCGGCATCGACGTGACGCTGGTCTCCGCGCACGACAACCAGGTCTATTCGGGCATGCTGCCGGGACACCTTGCCGGCCACTACTCGCTCGAGCAGTGCACGATTCCGCTCGACCCGGTCGCCGAAGCAGCGCAGGCGGACTTCGTCTGCGCGCGCGTGGTGCGGCTCGATCTGCAGCAGCGCATCGCCGTCACCGATTCCGGCGGCGTGCTGCCGTTCGACGTGGTGTCGCTCGACATCGGTCCGGCGCCGGATCGGACAACGATCCCCGGGCTCGAACACACGCTGTCGATGCGGCCGGTCGATGATTTGCTCGACGTCTGGCGCACGCTCGAACTTCGCTTCGCCGGCACGCCGCTGACGCAGACGCTCGCCGTGCTCGGGGGCGGCGCAGCCGGCACCGAGGTGGCCGCGGCGCTGGCGTTTCGCGCCGGACAGTCCAAGCTGCAGTTGAAGCTGACGCTGATCACCGGACGCGCCGGGCTGCTGCCCGACCTGCCGAAGGCGGTGCGGCGCCTGATGCGACGCCGGCTGACCGCACTCGGCGTGCGCGTGATCGAGTCTGATGCGGAATCGGTCCGACCCAACGCGGTCACGATCCAAGGTGCCGGCGAATTTCACGCCGACTTCATCATCGCTTCGCTCGGCACCGCGGCCGTTCGTTGGCCCGGTGAATCGGGCCTGAAATGCGACGACCACGGCTTCATCGAAGTCAATTCGCATCTGCAGTCGGTGTCGCACCCGTTCGTGTTTGCCGCCGGCGACTGCGCTTCGATGGTCGGCCACCCGCATCCGCGCAGCGGCGTATACGCCGTGCGCGCGGGGCCGCCGCTGGCCGAGAACCTTCTGCGCATACTGACGCGACGACGGCTGATCCGCCACCGGCCGCAGAAGCGGGCGCTCTATCTGCTCAGCGCGGGCGAACAGGATGCGGTCGGCGTCTGGGGGCCACTCGTCTTCGATGGCCGATGGGTCTGGCGCTGGAAGGATCGCATCGACCGCAAGTTCATCGGCCGCTTCAACCCGCGCGTGTGACGCCTGCGCGCGGTTTCGCCACGCCGCCATCAGGCTGTAAAAGGTGAACCACGATGAACCTGTTGCTCTACGCGGCCGCGGTCGTGCTGCTCCTGGTGCTGCTCGTGCTGCTCGCCGGCCAGGCCGGACTGTTCTCCGGCAGGCCGCCGCGCGGCCTCGGCGTTCATGATGGTCGGCTGAAGCGCCCGGCGCGCACGCCGAACAGCGTCAGCAGCCAGGCCGACCAGCATGCCGGCAGCGGCGCGCTCGTCGACTACGCACGGATCGCGCCGTTCGCCGCGGTCGATGTCGCGACGACGATGGAACGGTTGCGCGCGCTGGTCGAGCACATGCCCGGCGCGCGCATCGTCGAGAGCCGGCCCGATTATCTGTACGCGCAGTTCTCCACCCGCTGGCTGAAGTTCGTCGACGACGTCGAGTTCTGGGCCGTGCCCGCCGAGGGCGTGGTTCACGTGCGTTCCGCGTCACGACTTGGCCGCAAGGACTACGGGGTCAATCGCGCACGCATCGAGCGGATCAGAGCCGGCCTTTTCGGCGCTGCAACGAAATAGCCGCAGCGCCGCCCGCCTTGGCAGTGCTAGATTGCCCGCGCAATAACGGGCGGCACGACACAGCGACATGCGCGATCAACGGCTGTGGTTCTCGGTGCATCGGTGGCTCGGCATCGTGCTGGGCACCTGGTTCGCGCTGGTCGGCCTGACCGGCAGCCTGCTCGTGTTCGAGGATCCGGTCGACGCCTGGCTGAACCCCGCCCTGCTGAAGACTTCGGGTCGCGGCGCGGTGCTGCCGCCGGAGGCGATCCTGTCACGGGCGTCGGACGAGTATCCGCTCGGCATCACCGAGCGCCTGCGCCTGCCGCGGGCGCCGGGCGAGGTCTATCGCCTGCAGATGCGAACCTCGCCGGGCCGCGGAGCGCGTGACGAGCGGATCGAGGCGATGTTCGATCCGTTCAGCGGCGCGCTGCTCGGTGCGCGCGGAACCGAAACGCTCGGCCTGTCGTCGCGCTATCTGCTGAAAACCGTTTACGAGTTCCATCGCAACGTGCTGCTCGGCACGTTCGGCTCGAACATCGTCGGCATCGCCGGCTTCCTGCTGCTCGGCTCGGCCATCACCGGGCTCGTCACCGCGATCCCGAAGAAGCGTTCCGGCTGGGCGCGGCTCATCTGGGTCAACCTGCGCGCCTCGGCCACGCGCATCGTCTTCGACATCCATCGTTCGCTCGGCGCCGTCTTTCTGGTCCTGCTGCTGCTGACGACGGTCACCGGCGCGACGCTGGTCTATCTGAACTACGTGCGCGACCTGGTCAGCGTGTTCTCGAAGGTGGCAACGTTTCCGACCGTGCCCTGGCGAACCGGCTCGCGCGACGAAATGGTTTCGTTCGCCTCGATCATGGGCACCGTGCGCGCCGCATATCCCGACCGAACGATCACTGAAATCCACATCCCGAACAAGCCGACCGCCGGCTACCTCTTCTATCTGCATCGCGCCGGCGACAAGTACCGGCTCGGCGACACGATCGCCTGGGTGCATCCGGCCAGCGGCGAGATCCTCGTCGAGCGCAGCGATCGCACGCGCAACGGCGGCGAGACGCTGATGCACTGGCTGTTTCCGCTGCACAGCGGCACCGCGTTCGGAACGACGGGCATGGTCGCGATGTGCCTGACCGGACTCACGCCGCTGCTGCTGGTCGGCAGCGGACTGTGGGTCTGGCTGCGCAAGCGCCGCGGCGAACGCATTGGCGAACGCCGCCGGCGGGCGCGCCTGCGGCAGACGCACGCGATGCGCGAGCTTTCCCAGCCCTGAATCGATGCCGCGTTGGTCCTCGCGCCGAGTCGTACCTGCCGCCGCCGTCGCGGCCGTTGTTCTGGCCCTGTCGATGCCGGCGGCCGCGCAGCCGCCGCCGCACGCGAAGGCGCACGGCTGGCGCAAGAAAAACGATCCGGCCCATTCCGGCTACGTCGGCCGTTCGTGGCCGCACGACTATGGCGTCGCTTCGGGCCGCTGCAATACCGCCGCCGTGCTCGGCGTGGTCGGCGCGGCCGCGGGAACTGCGCTCGGTTCGCGCGGTGGCAACCCGCCGATCGGCGTGATCGTCGGCACCGCGATCGGCGCGGTCATCGGCACGACGATCGGACGCGAAATCGACCGCACCGACCAGGCGTGCATCGGCCACGCACTTGAACTGGCACCGCCCGGGCAGGTCGTCACGTGGAGCAATGACACGACCCGCGTCAGCTACACGCTGACGCCGGTGCGCGACGTCGATCGGCATTGCCGCCAGTTCCGACTCGTCGGTCGGCGTGGCGGCCAGGACGAGGTCACCACGCAAGTCGCTTGCTCGACCGGCGACGGTCGCTGGCGGCTGCGCTAGGCGGCGGCCGCTTCGCGCCGCCCATCGCCTGCCCAGCTGTTTTCTTACAACCGATTGACGGGAGGTCCGCCTGCACGATCCGGGTAAGGCTCCGCCATCTGGCGCGACAGATCGGCAGGCAGGCGCATTCGAGCCGATGGACGATTCCACAGGCGAGGCGATCTGCTCATGACTTCCTCACCCCGATCAAGGAGATTCAAATGACGATCAAGAAACTGCTGGGCGCAACCGTCGCCACCCTCGCCCTGTCACCGCTCGCCGCGCTTGCCGAAGGCGGCGCTTCGGCCGAATCGCAGGCCTGGCTCGCCTCGATCCAGAGCACGCGCAGTGTCGCCGACGTGCGCGCCGGTCTCGATCAGTATCCGCTGTATGTCGAACAGCACCCGGTCGAGGTCGAACAGCTGTTCACGACGATGTTCACGCGCGACCAGGTCAAGCAAGAACTCGCATTGCACGGTGTGATCCGCGTCGGCGCCTGAAGGGTGACAGACGCAGCGCGCGGGCGCCTGGGTGCGCCCGCGCGCGCCTTTCCGCGCTGACGATCCTCGCAAACATTCTTCAACCGACGAAGCGTTTGCCCGATAATTGCCGGCCGCGCGCCAGACATCCAGAGCGCGCCCTTCGGCAATGAGATCGTCGATACCTGCACTGATTGCTTTTTTCGGCCTCGCCGCGCCGGTGGCCGCTGCGCAGGAACTGGCCGCGGCGACCGGCGTCGATCCTCGCAGCCCTCCGCCGCGCGAAGCAAGCTCGGCATGGCGCTCGATCCTTTCGCCTTCCCACGCCTTTGCACAGGTGGGCCGCGGTGAAGATGTCGATTCGCTGGCCATCGGTCTGCAGTGGGCATGGCGCGATCCGCAGCAGCATGTCGCCGGCGGATCGTGGACCGGCTACACCGAACTGTTGATCGGC
>JBFGOX010000028.1:0-12200 GCA_041565015.1 Burkholderiaceae bacterium | reverse complement strand
GGTTGCCGAAGCGCGGCAACTCGTACAGCTTCGCAGCGCCGGCGGGGCTCGCGGCCAGCGCCTCGCGCGCCGAGATCGGCATGCCGGCCGCCGCGGCGACCGCAAGCACCTGCATGAACTCACGTCGGTTCATCGACATCGTTTCAGTCCTTCAACAGCGTTAGCGGGCGGCGAAGCGGGTCAGCGCCGCGATGTCCTCGGGAAACATTTCGCCGGTTTCGCGGAAAAGGATCCGCCCTGCAGGGTCGATCACGTAGACCTCGGGCAGGCCGCGCCGCTTGCCGAACCAGCGCTCGACCTGCGGATTGCTCAGCGCGGCGGCGAACGTGTAGCCGCGCTTGTCCATGTATTCGCGCACGGGCTGCGCCGTCTTGTCGAGCGTGAACGTCAGCACCAGCAGCCCGCCCGGTCGGCTGGCTTCGTGCAGCTTCTGGATGTACGGGTTCTGCTTCATGCAGAACGGGCACCAGGCCGCCCACAGCTGCACGACCACCGTGCGGCGGTGCAGGTCGGCGGCGCGCAGCGTTCGACCATCGACCAGTTCGACGTCGGTCCACTGCACCGGCGCATCGGGCGACTGCGACCGCGCACTGGCCGTCAGGGCGAGCATCGGCATGACTGCCAGAAGCCGGCGGCGGGTGGTCGAGGTCAGGTCAGCGCTCATGAAAAATCTGCCCGGCGCCTTCGGCACCGGGCAGGCTTGGCATCGCAGTTCCTTTGCCGGCTACTTGTTGACTGGCGATTCCGGGTCGAGCAGCAGCGCCATCACGTCCTTGATCTGCGCCTCGGTCAGGATGCCGGCATCGCCGAAGCGCGGCATCGTCGAGCAGGCGTTGAAGGAGTGCGTGTTCCAGATCTTGGCCCAGGTGTAGCGCTTGATGTCGTCTCCGTAGCCGCGCAGCTTGCCGTAGTTGTACAGCGACGGGCCGATGTTGCCGAAGGAAATCTCGGCCTTCGACAACTCATGGCAGGCATAGCAGTTGCCGCCGGCCGGATCGCCCTCCTTGTCGCTCCACTGCAGGCCGCGGCCGGTCTGCGCAATCTTCTCGCCTTCCTTCCAGTTGTCCATCCACTTGCCGTCGGCTGGATACTTGACGGTGGCCAATGCCGCTTTTTCCAGCCGCGCGCGGACGTCCTTCGGCGGATCGTTGCTGGTTTCAGTGCAGACCCGCTGCAGTTCGGTCTGGTTGAGCCGGTCGACCTTGGCGATGCCGCGAGAATGGAAGCTCGACTTGATCACCGCCAGCGTCTCTTCCTTGCTCGGCGGCGTGTACATCATCGAGGCGCAGCCGGCGACTACGGCGGCCGCGGAAACCGTCAGAACGAGTTTGGTCTTCATGCGGTCAGTCCTCCGGTCAGCGCTTGATCGCGGGCGAGTCCATCTTGCCCCCGGCGGCCCTGACGCCGAGGTAGGTGATCAGGTCGATCGTTCCCTGCGACGCGTAGTTCGGTTCCGGCCAGCGCTGCTGGCGGAAGCAGTCGTTCAGCCGCCACTGCATCGTGCGCAGCGCGCCTTGCGAGACGCGATACGCCGGCCAGGTCGCGAACGCCCGCTGCGCCGGCTCCGCTTTCTCGAAGTTCGGCAGGTCCTGCAGCCGGATGCGCTGGTCGTCGACGCCATGGCAGGTGGCGCAGGCAAAGTCGTAGGGGCCGGCGCGCATGTAGAACAGCGTCTTGCCGCGCTCGAAAGAGGCGCGCTCTTTCGGATGGCGCTGCGGCACCGCGATCTTCGCGCCGCGCGACTGTTCGACGACGTACGCCGTCAGCGATTCGATGTCGGTCTGCCGCTGGCCGCCGCCCGAAAACGGCTGCTTGGTCACCGCCGCCCGGTCCATGCCTTGCAGCGCGACCATGCAATGGACGAGCCGGCCCTCGAAATCCAGCACCTGATCGACGTCGGCGAAGTACCGCGGCAACTGCGCGTATGCGCCCTTGACCACGCCTGCACCCAAGCCGAGATCACATTGCTCGAGCGAAGCGTTCTTCGGACCGCGCTTGGTCTTCCAGAGGTCCTCACCGCGGATCACCAGCAGTTCGGCCGGATTGGCGTCCTGCAGCATCTGCCGGTACCTCTCGATTTCTTTCTGCGTGTCGTCCTGCGCGCTGGCGCCCGCGGCAGCCAGCCCTAAGGCCATCGCCACGACACCGCAGTAAAGCGTCTTGCGTGAATTGTTTCTCATCGTGCTCACTCCTTTGCGATGAACGAACAACGGCATCTGCACCGCTCAGGGCCGCAGATAGACGAAACCTTCCCGGGATTGCAGCGTCGCCGCTTCGGCCACGCCCGACGGCACGATCTTCAGGTCCGGCAGCACGCGCTTGCGGTCGGTCTTGCGCGACACCGGCGCGTTGTTGCACAGGCGGAAGTCGACGCCATTGCTCTTCAGGTCCTGGATCGTCGCGTCGAAGAAATTGCCATTCTTGTCCTTGACGCCAGCAAGCATGAATTCGATCCCGTTGCCGACGACGACGATCTTCGCCCTCGGGTCGGCATTCAGGTCATGGCGAACGTTGCCCAGTCCGCGCTGCGCTTCGTCGAGCCCGCTTGTCGGGTGACAAACCGCCTTGACCCGCTTGGGCTCCTGGCCAATGGCCGGCGGGCCGATGAGCCCGGCGACGACGGCCGCAGCATCGACGCCATCGACCGTCGCCTGCACGAAACTCATGCTTGTCCTCCTTGGTGCGGATGCTGCCAGTCCAACTCAGCCCCGTGTTGTCTCGACACGGAACAACTTTCTTCGACGCGAACCGTCGTGGGCTCGCGTAGTTCGACCACACGATCCCGCGCGGCCTCTGACGGGGGCCCTGCGCTGTCTGCCGTCGATGCGCAGCGGCTGGCAAGTCAGCCAGCGCGCCATCATCACGCAACGGCGCAAAGTCAATTCGCAGCGGGCCCTGTTATCTGATTAGTTGACGGTGGCCTTGTCGGTGCGGGTCTCGCCCTTGTTGTCCACCCAGGTCACCGTCAGTTCGTCGCCCTTCTTGCCGCCGGCGAACTTGAACTGCAGGTAAGGATTCTTCGAAACCGCGGGTCCCCAGTCGGCCGACAGCACTACCTTGCCGCCATGGGTCACGGTCACGGTCTGGATGAAATGCGGGTCCTTGCCGGCCGCCATCTCGTGGGCCATCAGAACGCGCACGTCGACCCCATCGCTCTGCGCCGTGGCGCGGATTCGCATCGGATCAGCCATCTATCCTGTCTCCTCAAGAAAATCTGTCGGTGAAATCTGTCGCTTCGCTCAGCCGCCGCAGCCGCCGAGCGTGACCTTGATTTCCTTCGTCGCCGAATAGAACTTGTTGTCGGCGGCTTTGACCACGGCATAGACGTTCGACGTCTGGCCCATCTTGATCCGCGTTGTCACGCTGGCCTCGGTGCCCTGCGGGAAGTTGAACCCGGCAGCCAGCACGTTGGGGTTCTTCTCGACGACGATGTAGACGGCCTGCGTGTTGGCGATCTTGCTCGTCACGCCTACCGGCACGACGGCGCCGTTCTCGGCAATGTCCGGCGCGGTGATCGCGATGTCCTTGCTCTCGGTCACGCCGGCGCCGCCGAGCGCCTTGACCGCGTCGTTCAGGCTCTTCGCCTCGAATGCCGCCTTGTTGCGGGCGGGCTGTTGCGCGGATACCTGTTCGGCACTCAGCAAACCGGCGGCGGCCAGAAGACCCACTGCCCCAGATGCCTTCATGAAGTCGCGTCGGCTTTCACTCATTTGCTGTCTCCTCTCTAATAGCGACCGACTGGCGGTCCGCACAAATTCATATGTTACCGAGCCACTGACCCATCGACCCATAGGGAAAACGCATACGTGCGCCCCGTCCGCCTGAAAGCCTGCTCTACGTAGTCTCCGCCGGGCACCGCGCCTAGACGAAAAGCGAGATGTCCGCGTCGCCGGCAAAGCCGAGGAACATCGCTGCACCGCCGTAGACGGCCTGGTCGATGAAATCCTTCTTGTCGAACTCGAACAGGTCGACCGTCATCTGGCAGGCGATCATCTTGACGTCGGCCTCGATGCAGATGCTGCGCAGTTCCTCGAGCGAAGCCACACCCTTGGACTTCATCTTGTTGCGCATCATCATCGTCGCCATCGATTCCATGCCCGGTAGCGCCTGCACGACGACGGGCATCGGCACCGGCATCGGCATCGCCGGGTTGGCCAGCGGACTGATCTTGATGTCGCTGATGTCCTTGCGAAGCAGGGTCAGGCCGTAGAAGGTGAAGAAGACCTGCACTTCGTAGCCGAGCGACGCCGCCGTCGACGCAAGGATGAAGGGCGGATACGCCCAGTCGAGCGTGCCCTTGGTGGCAATGATTGCCATTTTCTTGTTCACGATCGGCTCCTCTCGTTCCTGGATTCCCTGCGCCGCCTGCCGCCGCTCAGCGGCGCTTCAGGAAGAACACATACGTGCCACCGTCCTGCGACGACGACAGCAGCTCGTTGCCCGTTTGCTCGGAAAACGCCTTCATGTCGGCCACCGAGCCGGAGTCGGTCGCCACCACCTTCAGCACCTGGCCGGAGGCGAGTTCGTTCAGCGCCTTGCGGGTCTTGACGATCGGCAGCGGGCAGGCAAGCCCCTTGGCGTCAAGTTCCTTGTCGAAATTCATTCTCAATCTCCTTGCCTGAAATCGTGGCCCGAGCCGGAGGCGGCCGACAGCGTGCTCGGCGTCTGGCGACGCTTGTTCTTGTCGGGCAAGCCGTTATTAACGTTGAGGCGGGCTTCGGAGAACATAGCCACGTTGGCTTGTCCAACACTACCCGCATGGGTGATCTGCGGAGATGAACGAGCCTTCGCAGCACCTGGGCGGAATTCCTCGACTACAGTAATCATAAGCGGCGGCAGTCAACGGGAATGCCTTGCAGTTCGCGCATGCCGCCGCGGCAGTCAATAATCGTTCACGATGTCGGCACCGAACTCCTCGCGCCATCCCGTCTTCCGCCTGCACAAGGAGGAGGAGGCTGCGCATGACTGTGCGTCGGGCGAGCCGTTCGCGCTGATGGTGCTGGGCGATTCGATGAGCCCGGAATTCAACGACGGCGACATCGTCGTGATCGAACCGGAGGGGCTGGCCACCGACGGCAGTTTCGTGCTGGCCTGGCACGCCGATGAGTGGATCTTTCGCCGGTTGCAGCGCGCGGACGCGGGCTGGATCCTGTCGGCGCTGAACCCGGCCTACGCGCCGGTCCGGATTGCCGATCTGACCGCGGTGCGCGGCGTCATCATCCAGAAATCGCGACCCGGGCGACGCCGCGCTGCCAAGCGATACGTCGAATGAACCGGCCAGCAGAGCACGGCGCTGTCGACGTCAAGCGACTGACCGCGGCGGTCCAGCGAAACTGCGATCTCGCCGACGCGGTGCATGCGCGCGAGAAATCGCTGTGCACCTACCTGCTGAACCTGCGCGAGTACTACCGCTGGCAGACGGATCTGCCGCTGGGCGCGATGCCGGATCGCGATCGTCTCGGGCGGTGGATCACGGCGCGCGAGCAGGCATGGGATTGTCTGCGCAAGGAGGCCGCGCAGGGGTTCGAACCGCTGCCGCTGGCCTTCCGCCGCGTCGACCCGTTCGACGAAACCACCGTCAACGCGCATCTGGCCGAACACAAGCTCGTCTACGGCGCCGGGATCGGTCTGTTCGGGGCTCAGCTGTTCTTCCTCGCCGAGATCGAATCCAGTGCCGTGCGCGATGGCGTTCCGGTGCTGGTCGCGGGACGCGAACTTGCGCGCGGCCTGGCCGCGGTGCCGGCTACCAGCCGCGCCGGCGCGATCGTCGTCCGTGGCGATACGCTGCGCCGCTGGCTGTGGACTCGTGTCGAAGGCCGGCCGCGCGGCCGGCGCGTTGACCCGCTGAGCACGGCGCTGCAGCGCTATGGTGTCGACGGCGACGCAACTGCCGCAATCGAGCACATCGTCGAGGCCGTGCTGGAGACCGTCGTCCTGCATGAACTCGGCGAACTGCGCGCCGCGACGGAACTCGGTCCCGACTGGGAAAAGATGCTGGTCGAGACGGGCGACCGCCGGACCGAACTGCTGCTGCGGGCGATTCGCGATCTGGTCGCCGACGCCTGGGTGACCCTGCCGACGCTGCTCGAGCGCGACGACGACGGCGCCCTGCTGTTCTGGCTGTCGAACTTCGACGGACTGCGGCGTGCGCTGGCCCCGGAGCTTGCCCGCGCGTTTGACCCGCATGGCGGTGGACTGAATCGCCCGCTACTGCGCGCAGCGGTACCGATCCACCAGCAGCGCTGGCTGCAACAGGCACTGGGGCTGCGCGACGCATGGCGAGCAGGCGGCGCCGACGCGCTTACCCGCGCGGTCGAGCCGCTCGCCAGGTCCTGACGCCGCTTAGCCGGCCGCCTCGGCGCGCCCGGCCGAACGCGCATCGAAATTGAGATCCGTGCCGGCCGGCTCGCCCCCGGAGCGCGAATACCAGTCGAGCTTGGCGCGCAGCTTCACGACTTCGCCAACGATCACCAGCGTCGGCGGCCGGAGCCCGGCGCGCTGTGCGGACGCCGCCAGCGTGCTCAGCGTCGCCGTCACCACGCGCTGCTCGGGCAGCGTGGCCTGCTGCACGACCGCCGCCGGCGTCTCCGCCGACAGCCCGTGTGCGATCAATTGCCGGCACAGCGCCTCGAGCCCCACCAGGCCCATGTAGATCACCAGCGTCTGCCGCGGCCGCACCAGCCCGTGCCAGTCGAGATCCATCGTGCCGTCCTTCAGGTGGCCGGTGACCAGGATGCAGGACTGCGCATAGTCGCGATGCGTGAGCGGAATGCCGGCATACGCACCGACTCCGCAGGCCGCTGTAATGCCGGGAACGACCTGGAAGCGCACGCCGGAGGCCGACAGCGATTCGATTTCCTCGCCGCCGCGCCCGAAGACATACGGGTCGCCGCCCTTCAGCCGCAGCACCCGCTTGCCCTGTTTGGCGAGCCGCACCATCAGTGCATTGATCTCCTCCTGGCGCATCGTGTGGTTGGCGCGCTCCTTGCCGACGTAGATGCGTTCGGCATCGCGGCGGCACAGCTCGAGGATCGGCGGCGACACCAGCTTGTCGTGCAGCACGACATCGGCCTGCTGCATCAGGCGTAGCGCGGCGAAGGTCAGTAGGTCGGGGTTTCCCGGCCCGGCGCCGACCAGATAGACCTCGCCGGCCGCCGGTTGCTGCGCGGCCGTTTCGTCAAGCGTGCGCGCTAGCGCCTGCTCGGCCTCGCCCGTGCGACCGGAGAACACCAGCTCGGCGATTGGTCCGCTCAGTGCCCGTTCCCAGAAGCGCCGGCGCTGCGAGGCGGGCAACGCCGCCTTGACGCGGTCGCGGAAACGTCGCGCCAGCTTCGCCAGTTCACCGTAACTGGCAGGAATCAGCGATTCGAGCCGGGCCCTCAGCAGGCGCGCCAGCACCGGCGAGGCGCCGCCGGTGGAGACAGCGATCACCACCGGCGAGCGGTCGACGATTGCCGGCAGGATGAAGGTGCACAACTCGGGGTCGTCGACGACATTGACCGGCATGCCCCGTTCGCGCGCCAGTCGCGACACTTCCATGTTCACGCTGCGATCGTCGGTGGCGGCGATGACCAGCAGAACGTCGTCGAGCGCCGCCGGGGAGAAATGCAGCGCGCGGTGTTCGATGCGGCCAGCAGCGGCATGCTGCTGCAGTTCCTCGCCCAGCGTCGGCGCGGTCACGACCACCTTCGCCCGGGCATCGAGCAGCAGACCTACCTTGCGCGCCGCAACGTCGCCACCGCCGATCACGGCAGCGCGCTGGCCCTCGAGTTTGAGAAAGATCGGCAGATAGTCCATGGCAGATCCGCGGTCGTCGGTTGTTTCGGCCTCACCAGTACGCCAGCAGCCGCCCGCCCTCGACCTTGGATTTCCAGCGCCGCAGCGGCCGGTCGCCCTTGTCGGTGCATGCGCCGGTGGTGATGTCGAACTTCCATTCGTGTTTCGGGCAGGTCAGCGTCGTGCCCTGCAGTGCCAGGTGCGGGATGTTGGTGGTCTGGTGCGGGCAACGGCTGTCGTAGACGCGCACCTCGTCGACGGCCCGATGCACGAACAGGCCGCGACCATCGCAGTCGACGCGCGTGACGCCTCCCATCGCCAGTTCATCGATGGCCATCACGTCGTGCCAGGTGCCAGGCAGTCCCATCGCATCGGGCTGGAACTCGGGCAGGTCCATGTCGATCAGGATGTCGACCGCCCAGACGATCTTGGCCAGGCCGAGCGCTGGAAATGCCATCAGAAGCGCGTCGAGCACCTCGGTCGGCGTGCAGCCTTCGCGCAGCGCCCGCGACAGGTACTGGCGAAAGCCGCGGTCGGTCTGTGCGTGCACCTTGGTGATGACCGAGATCAGGCTGCGCGTCTTCGGGTCCAGGTGCTTGCCCGCCTCCTTGAGGAATTTGAAATAGTGGCCCATCGCATCGGGCCGCGCCTTGACCAGGAAGTTCAGTGCGTCGCTCATGGGTAAGGATCAGAACCCCAGTTCAGATAAGTCAGAAACAATTGCCACCGTGGCGATCACCACGCCCCCTTGCGCACGGTGATCAGACCACGAGCGTGCGTAATTGCGACTGCGCCGCGCCCTCGAGAATCAGCGCGTCGCGCGCCGTGTCGACGAACTCGGCCGGCCCGGCGACGAAGCAGTCAAACGGCGCCAGATCGCCGTGCTGCGAATGCAGCACATCGATGAGCCGGACCGCCCCGCCACCCGCGCTGCTGTCGTGCAGCGGCCTGAACGAGAAGTTGTCGAACGCGGCCTCCCAGGCACGGCACTGATTGGCAAGGTAGTGGCCATCGGCTCCGGTGGCCAGCCAGTACAGCGCGAAAGTCTCGGCCTGCTCGCTGGCGATCAGATGTTCGATCAGGCTCTTCACCGGACCGAAACCGGTATCGCAGGCAACAAAGAGCACCGGTCGCGAGCTTTCCGCGTCGATCACGAAGTCGCCGAGCGGGCCGCGCACGTTGACCGGGCTGTTCAGCTTCAGGTCGCCGCCGAAAAGCAGCGCGGTCACCGGCCCGTCCTGGCCGCGGGCAACGTGGATGTGCAGGTTGCGCTCGTCGCAGGGGCAACTGGCCAGCGCGAAGACCTGCTGCACGTCGCCCTGGGGCGTGGCCACGCCGAGCGTTACCGACTGGCCGGCCAGAAAACGCAGCCGGTTGCTGCGCGGCGTCTGCAGGTGAAGCAGCCGCGTGTCGGCGCCCAGATCGCCGATCGCCCGCACGTTGCAAACGATGTCCTGCTGCGGAATGTCCTGCGGCCCGCTGGCCTCGAGCGTCTCGATCACGACGTCGCTGACCGCCGTGTGTGCACACAGCAGCGTGTAGCCCTGCGCGCGTTCCGCCTCCGACAGCGTGTAGTCGGTGTGCTGGATCCGGCGCAGTTCACCCGAAATCATCCGCGCTTTGCACAGCCCGCAGTTGCCGCTGTTGCAGCCGTAGCTGAAACTTAGGCCAGACTTGAGCCCCGCCTGCAGGATCGACTCGTTGCCTTCGAGCAGGAACTGGCGCCCGCTTGGCCGCACCGTGACCTGGGCCGAAATCACCTCAAGCATGGTCGCCATCGCTTCCAGCGGCGCGCTCGAGTCCGAGCCAAGCAACTGCGCAAGCTCGCGCTCGATGAACTCGGCCAGGCGACGCACCTTGCCGTCGCCGTCGCCTTCGCCCACTTCGTCGATACGGCTGCGGATCGCCTGCACGAGGCGGTGGTACGCCTGCGCCATTTCGCGCATCTCGGTCAGTTCGCGGCTCTGGGCGAACAGCCGCTGCGCCAGCACTTCCTGTGACGGCAGCATCCGCTCGCGTACGCGGCGGCCGAAGGACTCTTCGCGGATCGTCCGTACGCGCTCCAGTGCGCCGGCCTCTTCCGGCGATACCGACGGAAACAGCCGCTGCAGTTCTTCCAGGTCGATCTGGCCGTCGTACGCTTCCAGCTCGCCGGCGCGGATCATCCGCTGCAGCACGCCGCGCGGCACGCCGATCAGGTAAGCGGCGCGCGCTACGCTGAGTCTGCGTGACATCGCCGTGACCTGCCTGGTGAACGGCCCAGGGCGCGCTCATCCGCCCCTGACGACCAACACTGCGCACTCGGCCTTGCCGAGCACACGCGACGTATTGCCGCCGACCAGGACCTTGCCCAGCCCCGTTCGGCCGTGACTGGCCAGCACGATGACGCCGGCACCGAGCCGCTCCGCGGCCTCGATGACCTCGTCGGGCACCTCACCCTTGAGCACCTGGCCATCGCAAGCCTGCTTGGCGCGCTCGAACCATTCGACGGTCCGCTGCACGATGCCGGGCACTTCGGCCCGCCGCTCTTCCGAATGGCTCGGCACTTCGACCGATACGACCGTGATCGGTGCCTCGAAGTAGTGCGCCAGCTTGGCCGCCATCGGCAGCGCCTTTTCCGAGGTCTTCGAACCGTCGGTGGCCACCAGTACCCGCCGGACCTCGAATGCCACCCCGGTGGGCACGACAAGCACGCAGCACGGCGCGCTGGCGATCACCTTGCCGGTCGTGTCACCGAGCAGCTTGCGCGAAAGCGCACCCCGCTCGCGCCGACCCATGACGATCAGTTCCGCGTTGAACTCCTTGGCGACGGCGACGATCTCCTTGTCGGGCTCGGCACCGCGACGCAGCCGCGTGGCGCAAGCCACCCCGGCGGCCTTCGCCTTGGCCACGACCCGGTCAAGCACTTCGCGCGCCTTGCGCTCGGCTTCTGCCGCCGCCTCGGGCGCCACGGCGTCGAACTCAGGATTGCTGACCGCCATCGTCGTTGCCGTCAGTGTTGCCTTGTATGTCGCGGCCAGCTTGATCGCAGCCTGCACGGCAGCCTCGCTGGCCTTGCTGCCGTCGGTGGCGAGCAGCACGGACGGAGAGGCGTCCTTGTCCTTCTTGACGTCGTCGCTCTTGACGTCTTCCTGGCTGGCATCGTCCTTCTTCGCGTCATCCATGACCCTGGCCTCCGTGACCGGCACCCGCGTGCGCGGTCAGTGTCCGCCAAAGACCAGCAGGCCCGAGGCCGCCAGCAACAACACCAGCACTTCCAGGATCGCGACGGCGACGAAGACCCTCTCACGTGCCGCGTGGAAGATCGGAACGAGGCGCAGGTAACACGGAACGGTCAGCGTCGCCAGCAGCACGATGCCGAAGAAGTTCAGGTAATCGCCCGACGCGGCAAGCCGCAACCAACCCCACCCGGTCGGTGCGTCGGCAGCCTTGCGGAACTCCGCCGCCGGAAGGCCCCACAGCTGCGGCAGATCCTGAAGCGCGACATACGGCTTGACGATGCCCGTCACATAAAGAACAAAGGTGACAACCAGCAGGACGAAACCGATGCGCATGCCGCGATTCAGCCATTCCGCGTAGATGCGCTGTTCCTTGGAGACCAGGGTTTCGGGGGGTTTTGAATCGCTCATCGCCGTTGCCAGTATCAGATGCCGAATGCCTTGAGCAACGCCCGCCCACCCGCGACCAGCAGCAGGACGATCACGACCTTGCGCAACAGCGAGGCCGAAGCCACCGTCAGCAAGCGTACACCGATGGTCGATCCCAGCATCATGCCGATGATCGACGGCACGGTGACGATGGCCAGCACCGCGCCCTGGTTCAGATAGACCCAGGCGGCCGATGAATCGACGATCGACAGCACGAACATGCTGGTAGCCACCGACACCTTCAGCGGCGCCCCCATCAGCAGGTTCAGCACCGGCACGTTGGCCCAACCGGCGCCCAGTCCGAACATCCCCGCCATGGCGCCGATGCCGATGAACATCACCAGACCTGCCTTCGTGCGGTGCGTTTTCCACTCGACCACCCGGTCGGCGCCGGCGTCGAAATACACGCCGTTCATCCGCAGCGCCGCCGACCAGCGATCCGCCGATTCCACATGCGGAAAATCCGACCTTCTCGAGCGCCACATCAGCGCCACGATGGCGAGCAGCGTCAGCCCGAGGGCAAACTGCACCAGATTCGCCGGCAGCGCCAGCCCGACCAGCGCGCCGACGGGGAGGTACTCCGCGAGGCCGTGCCTGAGCGCCGCGAAGTCGACGTCGAGCATCATCACCACGAACAGGAACAGCACCGCCACCGCGCCGACATAGACGATGACCAGCAGCATCGCGATGAACTCGGCCCCGAGCAGCACCATCAGCCCCGCCGCGGAGAAGAAGGCGAGGATCAGCCAGAGCACCGAATGCACCGGGTTTCGCGCC
>JBFGOX010000027.1:0-12507 GCA_041565015.1 Burkholderiaceae bacterium | reverse complement strand
TTGACCGACTCCAGAACCTGTCCGATCAACGCTGCCACGACTGGGCGGTGGTCCATGCCGAGCAGAACGCGCAGCGCGCTGTCCAGCGGCAAGCCGGCGCGCAGCATCACGGCCAGTTCGGAAGTCAGGGCCAGTACGTCCGACCTTGTCGGCCGGTCGCCGCCCAGCCGCCAGCGCGGCCGCGACCGGAAAGCCGCGGCGGCGGCCGGCGGCGGCTGCGCAGCCGCGCGATCGAAGAAGCCGACCCGCGTCAGCCCTTGGTCGACCACCCGCCGGAACGCCTCGTCGCGTCCGCGCGCCTCGATACGGCCTTCGACGATGCGGCCGCTGGCATCGGCCGCCGTGTATGCGAAGTCAGCCATCGCTCTGGTCCTGCGTCACCCGCATCACTTCATCGAGGCTGGTGACTCCGGCAGCAACCTTGCGCAGGCCGTCTTCGTTCAGGGACACGAGGCCGCCGCCGCGCGCGATTTCCTGCAGCTGTGCGGCATCGGTGCCGCGCATCACGGCGTCGCGCACGGCTTCGTCGACGACGAGCAGTTCGTGAATCGCGGCTCGACCCAGATAGCCGGTGCCGCGGCATTGCGGGCATCCGGTCGCCGCATAGGCCGTCTTGCCCGGGGACAGGAAGCGCCCCAGCCCGCTGTTGGCGACGACCTCGTCCGGCAGATCGGCGGGTTGTCGGCACTGCTCGCACAGGCGACGCACGAGCCGCTGCGACAGCACGCCGTTGACCGTCGACGTGATGAGGTAAGGCTCCACCCCCATGTCCTGCATGCGGATGACCGCGCTGGCCGCCGTGTTCGTATGCAGTGTCGACAGCACCAGATGGCCGGTCAATGCCGACTGCACGGCGATCTGCGCCGTTTCGCCGTCGCGCATCTCGCCGATCATGATGATGTCCGGGTCCTGGCGCAGGATCGAACGCAACGCGGCGGCGAAGGTCAGCCCGATCTGCGGGTGCACGTGAATCTGGTTGATGCCCTCGAGCTGGTACTCGACCGGATCCTCGACGGTCAGGATCTTCAGCGCTTCCGCATCCAGCTTCGACAGCGCGCCGTAAAGCGTCGTCGTCTTGCCCGAGCCGGTCGGTCCGGTAACCAGCAGGATGCCGTGCGGCCGGGCAAGCAGCGCCTCGAATCGCTTCAACGTGTCCGGGCTGAAGCCGAGCTCGGCCAGGCTGAAGCGGACACTGGCGCGGTCGAGCACGCGCAGGACGACGCTTTCGCCGTGGACCGTCGGCACCGACGATACGCGCAGGTCCAGTTCGCGCCCTTTCACGCGCGTCTTGATCCGTCCGTCCTGCGGCAACCGACGTTCGGCGATGTTCAGCTGCGCCAGCAGCTTCAGGCGCGAGACCACGGCGGCCGCCAACCGCGGCTCGATCACTTCTGCGGTCTGGATCACGCCGTCGATCCGGTAGCGCAGGTGCAGGCCGTCTTCGAACGGTTCCAGATGGATGTCGGAGGCACGCAGGTCGGTCACCCGGCTGATCAGCACGTTGACCAGGCGGATCACCGGCGCTTCGCTTGCCAGATCGCGCAGATGCTCGACAAAATCGCTGGCCGCTGCGCTGTCCAAGCCCTCCGACTCGGCACGCTGCTCTTCATCGCCTTCCAGCGCCCGCGCCAGCGCCGCGTCGATCTCAGATTCGAGACCGATCGCCGGCGCCACCCGCAGCCCGGTGGCCAACTGGAGTGCGCGCAGCGCGAATTCGTCCTGCGGCGTGGTCATCACGACCTGCATCGCATCATCGCGGATGTCGAGCGGCAGGATCCGATGCGTGCGAAAGAATTCGGGCGCCACTTTTTCGCTCAATGGCGGCACCGCGGGGAAGGCATCCGCAAGCACCAGCGGCAACTTCATCTGCGCGGCGAGTGCGCTGGCCAGGTCGAGTTCGGACACAAGCCCCAGCCGCACCAGAACCCGCCCGAGAAGACCGCCGGTTTCGCGCTGCGCAGCAAGCGCCCGATCGAGATCACGCGCCGAGAGCTTGCCCTCGGCGACAAGTCTCTGGCCGATCAAAACCTGCTCTTCGGCCACCGCGGTCGTTGATTGTTCAGCACTCAGCAATATCGACTCCGCCTTCGGATGCGGAAAGAATCAGGCGCGCGAATGCTCGCGCGCGGCACACGGCACTGAACCTCGACCTCAGCGCGTGACCGGCCGCCGACACTAACCCGCAACCGCCGTAACCAAACGGCAAAGTTTGTCACGAAACGTATCGACGCCGCTGCGGGTCGTCTGCGCCAAGGGCACGGGTCAGGCCGGATTCAGCAGGTCCTGCGCGATCTTCGCAATGCGCTCGGTCGCTCCGCGATGGGCAGCGGCGAAGGCACGAGCAGCGCCACGCATCTGCTCGAGCCGCAAAGGATCGCCGCTCACTGCCGCCATCGCCGCCAGCGCTTCGTCGGCATCGCGAATTTTCAGCGCCGCGCCGGACGCGACGGCATCGGCGGCAGCCTGCGCGAAATTGAAGGTGCTCGGTCCGAGCACCACCGGCGTGCCGACCGCGCAGGCTTCGATCAGGTTCTGCGCGCCGAAATTGCGCAGGCTGCCGCCGATCAGCGCGATATCCGCCGCCGCGTAGTACAGCGCCATTTCGCCCATCGTGTCGCCGAGCAGCACCGCGCCCGCGGGGACTTGATCCTGCCATTGACCCATCGAACGGCGCAGGCAGACGAGCCCCTGCGCCTGAATCAGCAGAGCCACCTCGTCGAAGCGCTGCGGATGGCGCGGAACGATCAGAAAAATGGGGTCAGAGTCCGATTTCTCGCGCCGACGCCGTGCTTCGAGCAACAGCGTTTCTTCCCCATCGCGCGTGCTGGCGAAAAGCCATATCGGCCGGCCGTGCCAGTTCGCACGCAGCGCGCGGCCCGCCGCCACCAACGACTGGTCCACCGTCAAATCGAACTTCAGGTTGCCGACGACGTCGATCGGGTTGTCGAACCAGCGCGCCAGCCGCGCGCGGTCGGCCTCGCTCTGCGCGGCGATGCGGCTGAAGCCGGCCGCTGCCGGACGCAGCAATGGATCGAACCGCGCACCGCGCGTGGCCGATTGTTCCGACAGCCTTGCATTGGCCAGCAGCATTGGCACGCTGCTGCGCCGGGCGGCGTGCAGCAGGTTTGGCCACACTTCCGTTTCCATCACTACGCCCAGCGCCGGCCGCGTCTCGCGCAGAAAGCGGGCGACGGCGAAGGGCAGGTCGTAAGGCAGATAGCGCTGCACCACCCGCCGCGGCAGGCCGGCACTGATCGACTGGCCGACCGCGCGGCCGGTCGGCGTCATGTGGGTGAGGACAAAAGCCGCCTGCGGCAGATCGCTTGCGAGCCGCTCGATCAACGGCTGCGCGGCGCGCGTCTCCCCGACCGATACGGCATGCACCCAGATCAGCGGCCCGCCGGACGGCGGTCGCGGACCACGGCCGAGGAATCGCTCGCCCCAGTGCCATCGGTATTCGCGCTGGGCCAAACTGCGCCAGAGCAGGTACAGCGCGGCCAGCGGCGCCGCCAGGCACCATCCCGCCGAGTAGAGCGCGCGCGCCAGGCGCTGTTTCGGCGTCACGTCGCCATCCGCGCCAGGTCATCTGCGCAAACGATGTCGTTGGCCGCTGCAATCACCGCCTCGGCGGTCGGCGCCGCATCGACCCCGCCCAGGCTGATGCAGCGCGCCGGGCCGGTGATGCCAACCAGGCGCGGTTCGTAGTCGCAGAAGATGCCGACGGTCGGCGCGCCGAGTGCCGCCGCAAGATGCGACAGGCCGGTATCCAGGCCGATGACGACCCGCGCCCTCGCCAGCACCGCGGCCACCTGCGCGATCCCGCAGCGAGGCGCCAACATGGCGTCTTTCATCGCTGCCGCGCGCCCGCGCGTGTCCTGCTCTTCCTGCGCACTGCCTGCGAACAGCACGCTGCGCAGGCCGCGGCCGTGCAACCACTGCTCGACCGCGTGCCAGCGTTCGTCCGGCCAGCGCTTGGTCGCGCGGCTGGCGTTGGTCAGCAGCACCGCATACGGCGCGGAGCTGAGTTCAACGAGCGCGTGCTCGCTGATCGTGGGCGGCGTCAGTCCGAACACCGGCGGCGGCGACGCCTCGGTCGAGCAGGCCGCCACCGCAAGCGCCCGGTTACGCGCGATTGCGTGCTGCTCATGCGCGACTGTCACCGCATTCGTGTACAGCAGCGCCGCCAGCGGTTCGCGCGCGCTCGACCGGTCGAACCCCCAGCGCGGGCCGCGCGCCCAGCGCGCCAGCCAGGCGCTCTTCAGCAGGCCCTGGCAGTCGAGGATCGCCGAGTACCGCCATGCGCGCAGCTGCGCTTTGACGTCGCGAACTTCGCGCCAGGTGGACGCCGCCAGCGGCGAGCGGCGCCAGCGACGCACCGCCACCGGAATCACGCGGTCGATCGCCGCATGCAGGCGCGGGATCGCGGCAAAGCTTTCCTCGACCAGCCAGTCGATGGTCGCTTCGGGATGCCGACGCGCCAGGTCGCTGGCCAGCGGCGCCGCATGCACCACATCGCCCATCGAGGAGGTCTTGACGATAAGGAACCGCTCGCCGCTCTTGTGCTGCATGGCGGCGGCGATTGTAGGCGGGCGCCCGCGCCGGCCGCGCCTCAGTACGGGAGCCTGGCGTCCGGTTTGATCGCCAGCAGCACGCGACGAAAGTCGGCCTGGATCCGCGACAGCGCGGCTTCGTCATCGGCCTCGAAGCGCAGCACGAGCACCGGCGTGGTGTTCGACGCACGAGCCAGGCCGAAGCCGTCGGCGTACTCGACGCGCACGCCGTCGATGGTGATCACCTCGCGCGCGTCCGTGAACTTCGCTTCGCGCTGCAGCCGCTCGACCAGCGTGAAGTTTTCGCCCTCGGCGGTCTTCACGTGCAGTTCCGGCGTGCTGACGGCATTGGGCAGAGCATTGAGCACCGCCGACGGATCGGCCGCACGCGAAAGCAGTTCGAGCAGCCGTGCGCCGGCGTACATGCCATCGTCGAAACCCGGCCAGCGATCGTTGAAGAAAATGTGCCCGCTCATCTCACCGGCCAACGGCGCGCCGGTTTCCTTCAGCTTGGCCTTGATCAGCGAGTGTCCGGTGCGCCACATCGTCGGCACCCCGCCGTGCGCGCGGATCTCGCGCGCCAAGTGACGCGAGCACTTGACGTCGAAGATGATCTCGCCACCCGGATTGGCTTCGAGCACCCCGCGCGCGAACAGCATCAACTGCCGATCCGGATAGATGATGTTGCCGTCCTTCGTCACCACGCCGAGCCGATCGCCGTCGCCGTCGAAGGCCAGGCCAAGTTCCGCATCGGTCTCGCTCAACGCGCGGATCAGGTCCTGCAGGTTCTCCGGATGCGCCGGGTCCGGGTGATGGTTGGGAAACGTGCCGTCGACGTCGCAGAAAAGCTCGATCACCTCGCAGCCGAGCAGGCGGTACAGATGAGGGGCGAAGGCGCCTGCGACCCCGTTGCCGCAGTCCACCGCGATCTTCATCGGTCGCGCCAGCTTCACATCGGTCGAGATACGCTGGAAATACGCGTCGCGCACGTCGGTCGAGCGCAGCGTGCCGTGCTTGTCGGCGCGCGGCAGCGCGTCGCTGTCGATGCGACGCTTCAGCTTCTGGATCCCCTCGCCGTGCAGTGTCGTGCCGCCGAGCATCATCTTCAGGCCGTTGTACTCGGGCGGGTTGTGGCTGCCGGTGATCTCGACGCCAGAGCCGGTCCCGAGCAGGTGGGTCGAGAAGTAAAGCAGCGGCGTGGCCACCATGCCGACGTCGACCACGCCGGTGCCGGTGGAGCGAATGCCCTCGATCAGCGCGTCACGCAGTTTCGGGCCCGAAAGCCTCCCGTCACGGCCAACGGCGATCTCCCGCACGCCCATCGCCGATGCCTCACCGCCAAGCGCGGCGCCAATCAGGCGCACCGCCTCAGTGGTCAGCGTCCGGTCGACGATGCCGCGAACGTCATAGGCCTTGAACAGGGAGGCATCGATGTTGGAGGTCATGGTCCAAAGCGCGAAGCCGGAAGGATTCGCTGGTCGCTTCCGTGCTCGCGGCGCCAGCGGGGGATTTGCACTGATTGTACGGTGCTCGACAGAAACGTTCAGACGACAAGCATCGGCGATAATGACGCGATCGAGCTCTGGCGCGCTGGGTCACAGACGAAGACTCGTGGGAAGGCCATCATGCTTGCGGTGATTCTGTCCGGCGGCTCTGGCACGCGGCTGTGGCCCGTGTCGCGCGAGGCCATGCCCAAGCCGTTCATGCGGGTGGGCAACGGCGCCTCGCTGCTGCAGCGAACGGTGGCGCGCGCGTTTGCCTCCGGCTGCCGCGACTGCCTGATCGTCACCAACCGCGAGTACGGCTTTCGAACGAGTGAAGAACTCGAGGCGATGCGCACTCAGGCAACGCGCGCGACTCAACTGCTGCTCGAGCCGATCGGTCGCAACACTGCACCGGCCATCGCCGCCGCGGCTCTGTGGGCGGCGAGTGCCGGTCACGAGGGCGAACCGCTGCTGGTGCTGCCGGCCGACCACCTGATCCAGGACGAAGCCCGCTTTGCGACGCTGGCCGGCCAGGCGCGCGAACTGGCGCTCGCCGGCAGGATCGTCCTGTTCGGCATCAGGCCGACGATGCCCGAAACGGGCTTCGGCTATCTCGAATGTGCAGCGCCCGACGCCGACGGCGCCGCCGCCGTCAAGCGCTTCGTCGAGAAGCCGGATGCCGCCAAGGCGGCCGAGTATCTCGCCTCGGGCCGCTTCCTGTGGAACAGCGGCATGTTCTGCTTCACGCCGGCAACGATCGTCGGCGCGCTCGAACAGCTGGCGCCCGATGTGCTGACTGCCGTCCGCGCAGCGCTCGTTGCCGCCAAGGCGGATGCGAAATTCCCGAAGCGGCTCGAACTCGACCACGCGGCCTTCGAGCAGGCGCCGGACATCTCGATCGACTACGCGGTGATGGAACGCACCGACAACGTGGTCGCACTGCCCGGCGACTTCGGCTGGAGCGACATCGGTTCGTGGAAGGCGGTGGCGCAGGAACTGCCGGCCGATGCCGCCGGCAACACCGTCAGCGGCGAAGTCGTGCTGGCCGACTGCACGAACACGCATGTACAGAGCGAGGACCGGCTGGTCGCCGCGGTCGGTCTGCGCGACGTCGTCATCGTCGATACGGCCGACGCGCTTCTGGTCTGCGACCGAAATGCCACGCAGAAAGTGAAGGACATCGTCGTCGAATTGAAGCGCCGCGACCACGAGGCGCACCGTCTGCACCGCACGGTGGCGCGCCCCTGGGGCACGTACACGACATTGCAGGAAGGGCCGCGCTTCAAGATCAAGCGCATCGAGGTCAAGCCCGGTGCTTCGCTGTCGCTGCAGATGCATCACCATCGCAGCGAGCACTGGGTGGTGGTCAGCGGCACGGCGCGGGTGACGGTGGCCGACAAGGACGTGCTGCTGGCGCCGAACGAATCGACCTACGTGCCGGTGGGCAGCCGCCATCGGCTCGAAAATCCCGGCCGCGTGCCGCTGACACTGATCGAGGTGCAGTGCGGCGACTATGTCGGCGAGGACGACATCGTCCGCTTCGACGACGTCTACGGACGCACCGGGTAAGCCGGATCGATGCTGACCCTTCTTCCTCAGCCCGTGCCGTCAGGAGCTGATACTTATCCTGCATGCACGCCTTCGTGAACGAATTCCTTTCAATCCCGTGAACATCACTTCGACCCGGGCCTGGCAGGCCCTGCAATCCCATCGCCAGGAACTGGCGTCCTTCCGGCTGGACGACGCGCTGCGCACGGACCCAACGCGGGCGCGCCGGTGGCGTTACGAGGCCGCCGGCATCGAGGTCGATCTGTCGCGCAGTCTCGCCACCGATGGCACCTGGCCGCTGCTCCTCGCGCTGGCCGAGTCCGCCGGACTGTCGCGCTGGCGCGAGCAGTTGTTCGGCGGCGAGCCGATCAACAACACCGAGGGCCGACCAGCCTGGCATAGCGCGCTGCGCACCGCGCCGGCCGACGGTGCGACGGCGCGGACAGTGGCCGAGCAGCGCCGCCACGTGCTCGACTTTGCCGAGCGGCTTCGCGCCGGAAGCGTCAAGGGCGCGACCAACAAGTCGATCGAAACGGTGATCTGCATCGGCATCGGCGGCTCCGACCTCGGGCCACGGCTGGTGACGACGGCACTGGGCGACAGCTCGGGGCCGATCCAGCTGCACTTTGTCAGCAATATCGATCCGGTCGAACTCGATCAGGCGCTGGCCAAGGCAAATCCGGAAACGACGCTGATCGTCGCCATATCCAAGAGCTTCACGACGCTCGAAACGCTGGAAAACGCGCGCGCCGCGCTCGAGTGGCTGAAGACAAACGCGCCCGGACTCGACGCCCGCCGCCACCTGGCGGCCGTAACGAGCCAACCGGAGCGCGCCCAGGCCTTCGGCGCCGATGCGCAGCTCGTCTTCACGTTTCCCGACTGGGTCGGCGGCCGTTACTCGGTTTGGTCGGGCTGCGGACTGCCGATCGCCATCGCGCACGGCGCCGCCGCATTCGACGAACTGCTCCGCGGCGCCTCCGCGCTCGACGAACATTTCGCCAGCGCGCCGCCCGATCGCAACCTGCCGCTGCTACTCGGTGCACTTGGCGTCTGGTACGTGAACTTCTGGGGCTGCCGCACGCGCGCCGTCATGCCCTATGCGCAGCGGCTGCGCCACCTGCCCGCCTACCTGCAGCAGCTGGAAATGGAAAGCAACGGCAAGCGCGTCGATCGCGACGGGCAGCTGCTCGACTACGACACCTCGCCGGTCGTCTGGGGCGAGGCTGGCACCACGGCGCAGCACAGCGTGTTCCAGTTCCTGCACCAGGGCACATTCTTCGCGCCTGTGGATTTCGTCACCTGCGCGGCGTTCGAGCAGTCCGCAGAGGCACGCGAGCGGCTGCTGTACCAGAACGCGCTGGCGCAGGCCGACGCGCTGGCGCTCGGCGAAGCGGCGCTGAAGGCGACCGGTGCCGCCAAGCCAACCTATGCGATCGTGCCCGGCAATAGGCCGAGCACGTTCATCACGGTGCCGCGCGTCGATGCGTTTTCGGTCGGCGCGCTGCTCGCGCTATACGAACACCGCACGTTCGTCCAGGGCGTGCTGTGGCAGATCAACAGTTTCGATCAATGGGGCGTGGAGATCGGCAAGCAACTGCTCAAGCAGCGGCTGTCGGACTGAACGCGCTGCGAAAGGCAACTTCATGAACGCAAGGAAGGTTCGCAAGGCCGTGTTCCCGGCGGCGGGCTTCGGCACCCGCTTCCTGCCGGCCACGAAGGCGATGCCGAAGGAGATGATGCCGGTCGTCGACAAGCCGCTGATCCAGTACGCGGTCGAGGAGGCGGCGGAAGCCGGCATCGAGCAGATGATCATCATCACCGGCCGCAACAAGCGGGCGATCGAGGATCACTTCGACCGCGTGCCGGAGCTGGAGGCCGAACTGCTCGCCAAGGGCAAGCAGGATCTCTACGAAGCGCTGCACTCGGCCACGCCGAACGATGTCAACTTCATCTTCATCCGCCAGCCCGAGCAGCTGGGGCTCGGGCACGCAGTGCTGTGCGCGCAGCCAGTGGTGGGCGACGAGCCCTTTGCGGTGATCCTCGCCGACGACCTGATCGACGCGCAGCCGGGCGTCACCCGCCAGCTGGTGCAGGCCTATGAAAAGCACGGCGCCTCGGTGCTGGCCGTGCAGGACGTCCCGCTTGCCGAGACCTCGCGCTACGGCATCGTCGCGGCCAGCTCGCTGGACGGCGCGACCGAACGGGTGACCGGGATGGTCGAAAAGCCGCAACCCAGCGACGCACCGTCCACCCTTGCCGTCGTCGGCCGCTATGTACTTCGGCCGGAGATCTTCGACGAACTGTTGACGACGGAACGCGGCAGCGGCGGCGAGATCCAGCTGACCGATGCGATCGCCCGACGCATTCGCCACGGCGAAGTGCTGGCGCACCGCTTCACCGGAAGGCGGTTCGACTGCGGCAACAAGGAAGGCTTCCTGGCGGCGAACATCGCTTTCGCGCGCAGGCAGGGGCTGCTGCCGGCGAGGCGGGCCGGCGATCCGGCCGACGCCCGTTTCGCCACCTAAATCCGGCGCGCGACCACGCTGGAGCCCGCGCGGCTTGCCTTGCGCCTTTAAGGGCATCGAGTCCGCTATTGGGCCGTTACAGCGCGTGTGCAGTCGGTGTCTAGAGCCGGGTCCGCACGAAGATCCAGCGCGGCAGGTGGATGACCAGCAGCATGATCCAGCGCCAGAACCACGGCGTGTAGATGACCGGCCGCCCTGCGTCGATCGCGGCGACGATATCGCGCGCGACGCGCGCCGGCGATGCCCACAGCAGACCCTTCTTGTCGACCCCCGCCGTCATTGGTGTGTCGGTGAATCCGGGCTTGATCGTCACCACCGCGACACCGGAACGCCAAAGCCGATGCTGCAGTCCTGCGGCAAAAGTCTGCAACAGCGCCTTGGCCGCGCCGTACGTGTAGTTGCTCGCCCGGCCGCGGTCGCCGGCCGGTGAGCCGATCACGGCCAGCGTGCCGCGCTTCTGCTGTTCGAGCAGCTGCGCGAACGCCGTCAGCAGCGCAACCGCCGAGATCCCGTTTATGTCGATCGCCTGCAGCGTCTCGTCGACCGAGCGCTCGCACAGCGCCTGGTCCGGCAATGTGCCGTGCGCGATCAGCACGGCATCGACGATCGCGAATTCGGACCGAACGAAATCGATCAGTTCGGCCAGCCGCCCGGTATCCGTGGCGTCCATCGCGAAATGCCTCACTGCGTCGTCGCGGCCGCCGCGCACGCGCAGATCAGCGGCGATTTCCTGCAACCTGACTTCGTCGCGTGCCACGAGAATCAGCCGTTCGCCGCGCTCGGTCCAGCTGCGGGCGCAAGCCTGCGCAATCGCCGAGGTGGCACCGAAAACCACGATGTTCTTCGTCATGGCTGCTCCACCACGCGTCGCCAGAAGCCCGACGAAAACGCCGGATCGACGAATTTGTGCATCTCCTGCCAACGCGGATAGCTGGCGCGAAATGCCTGCTGCGACATCAGCGCGTCCTTGGCCGGATAAAGGGCTCCGCCGGCCGACAGCACGGCCGATTCCATGTCCGCGAACAGCCGGCGCGTCTCATCGCCGCGGTTCGGGAAATCGAGTGCCAGCGTTGCGCCCGGACGCGCAAAAGACATCAAGCCGTCCGAAGTTCTGTTGCCGAACGTCTTGAGAACGACGAGAAACGATCCGGTGCCGCGGCGCGCGATCAGGTCGAGCAGTTCGCGCAGCCCATCGCGCATCGTCGCCGGCGGCAGCACGCACTGGAACTGGAAGAATCCGCGCGGTCCGTAGATTCGGTTCCATTCGTGCACGCGGTCGAGCGGGAAGAAGAACTTCTGCGGATCGACGATGTGCGTTTCAGCCGGGCGCGGCCAGTGAAAGTAGGCCATGTTGAACGCGCGCAGTGACGTCGGGCGAACCAGCGACACCGGCGGATCGAACGGCACCCGCAGCGGTGCCCGCCCCGGTTTCTTGACCGGCGGAGCGGCGGCGAAGTTGCCGGCCATGTAAAGGCCGCGTCCGCGCTGCCGCGCCGGCGCAATGCAGTCGATCCATGCCACGGTGTAGTCGTTCTGCGCACGCAAGTTCTCATCCACCACGAAGAACTCATCGATCGTTTCGAAGCGGCGCAGCGTCTGCGCAATCATCGGCCCGGCGATGCGCTTCAGTCGCAACGTCGCGGTGACGATCAAGCCGGTCAACCCCAGACCGCCGATAGTGGCCGCAAGCCAGTCGGGCTGATTCGCGCGATCGACCTGCAGGCGCGAACCATCGCTGCGCAGCAGTTCGATCGACTCGACGTGGTGGCCGAAACAGCCGTCGACATGATGGTTCTTGCCATGCACGTCGTTGGCGATGGCCCCGCCGACCGTCACATACTGGGTGCCCGGCACGACCGGCAGGAACCACCCCTGCGGAAGCAGCAGGCGGATGATGTCGGCGAGCAGCACCCCGGCCTCGCAGATCAGTCGACCGGAATCGGCGTCCCACTCGATGAAGCGGTCGAGGCCGCGCGCATCGATCACGCCCTGAGTGGGATTCAGGCAGGCATCACCGTAGCTGCGGCCGTTGCCGGTCGGCAGGTAACTCAAGTCCTCGCGCAAGATCAACGACTGCGACCGTGCAAGCGGCCGCACCACGTGCGCTGGCGGGGCGAACGGCAATCTCCCCCAGGACAGGCGCGCTTGGCTCGACCCCGGACCGTGCATCGTTCAGATCGCGTAGGCGACGGCGGCCGCGGCAACGACGACCAACCCAATGCTCGGCAAATCGCGGGCGACGAAGACGATCGGATCATCGTGCATCTGACCGCGACCCGCCTTCATCCACAGCCGCCCGACACCGAGCAGCATCAGGCCGACCAGCGCCCACAGCGCCTCCGGACGCGCGTAAAGCGCCCGGCTCGCGTAGCTTTCGATGTACAGGGCCGTGACCAGCGT